>URWJ01000081.1 GCA_900551535.1 uncultured Granulicatella sp.
ATCGCTGGTCTTGAAGTAGAACGTATCGTCAACGAACCAACTGCAGCAGCCCTTGCTTATGGTTTGGACAAGACTGACAAAGAAGAAAAAATCTTAGTATTTGACCTTGGTGGTGGTACATTCGACGTATCTATCCTTGAATTAGGAGATGGCGTATTCGACGTATTATCTACAGCTGGTGATAACCATCTTGGTGGGGATGACTTCGACCAAAAAATCATTGATTTCTTAGTAGAAGAATTCCAACGTGATAACGGTATTGATTTATCAAGCGATAAAATGGCTATGCAACGTTTGAAAGATGCTGCTGAAAAAGCTAAGAAAGACTTATCAGGTGTATCTCAAACACAAATCAGCTTACCATTCATTTCTGCTGGTGCTGCTGGCCCATTACACTTAGAAGTAACATTAACTCGTGCTAAATTTGATCAATTAACTCAAGATTTAGTAGAACGTACAAAAGAACCAGTTCGTCGTGCTTTAGCTGACGCAGGTTTATCAGCTTCAGATATCGACCAAGTATTATTAGTTGGTGGATCAACTCGTATTCCAGCAGTTGTTGAAGCTGTTCGTAACGAAACTGGTAAAGAACCTAACAAATCAGTAAACCCAGACGAAGTAGTAGCGATGGGTGCTGCAATCCAAGGTGGGGTTATCTCTGGTGACGTTAAAGACATCGTATTATTAGACGTAACACCTTTATCACTTGGTATTGAAACAATGGGTGGTGTGTTCACTAAATTAATCGATCGTAACACTACAATCCCAACAAGCAAATCACAAGTATTCTCAACTGCAGCGGATAACCAACCAGCAGTAGACGTACACGTATTACAAGGTGAACGTCCAATGGCAGCGGACAACAAGACTTTAGGTCGCTTCCAATTAACAGATATTCCAGCTGCTCCTCGTGGTGTGCCTCAAATCGAAGTAACATTCGATATCGATAAAAACGGTATTGTAAATGTACGTGCTAAAGATTTAGGAACTGGTAAAGAACAAGCTATTACAATTAAATCTTCTTCAGGTTTATCAGATGAAGAAATCGAACGTATGGTGAAAGATGCAGAAGCAAATGCTGAAGCAGATAAAAAACGTAAAGAAGAAGTAGATTTACGTAACGAAGTTGACCAATTAATCTTCACTGTTGATAAAACATTGAAAGATTTAGAAGGTAAAGTAGATGCTAGCGACGTTCAAAAAGCAGAAGCAGCACGTGATGAATTAAAAGCTGCTGTTGAAGCAAACGACTTAGAAGCAATGAAAGTAAAACGTGACGCTTTAAATGAAGTTGTACAAAACTTAACTGTTAAACTTTATGAACAAGCTGCCGCAGCTCAACAAGCAGCAGGCGCTTCTCAAGAAGGTTCAACAGAACAAGCATCTTCAAATAACGATGGCGTTGTAGACGCTGACTTCGAAGAAGTAGACTAATATTTGCTAAATTGATAGGGTGTAAGACTACTTAGTGGCCTTACGCCCATATCCTTTGTAAACTATGAAAGAAAAGGAGGGGCAAATCAGTGGCCAAAAGAGATTTATATGAAATTTTAGGCGTATCCAAAGATGCCTCTGAAGCAGATATTAAGAAAGCTTATCGTAAATTATCTAAAAAGTACCATCCAGATATTAATAAAGAACCTGGAGCAGATGAAAAATTTAAAGAAATAGCTGAAGCTTATGAAATTCTAGGTGACGCACAAAAACGTGCAGCCTATGACCAATATGGACACGCTTCTTACGATCCAAACTCTGGATTTAGTGGAGGCGGATTTGGTGGTGGATTTGAAGGTTTCGGCGGGTTCGACGGTTTTGGCGGTAGTGGAAACTTTACTGGTGGATTCGAAGATATCTTTAGTAGTTTCTTCGGTGGTGGAGGTAGTCGTGCAGATCGTGCGAATATGCCGCGTCAAGGGGCTGACCTTCAATATGTCATGGATTTAACATTTGAAGAAGCTATCTTCGGTAAGGAAGAAACCATTCATTACCATCGTAGCGATGAATGTCAAACTTGTCATGGTACTGGTGCAAAACCTGGAACACATCCTACAACATGTTCTAAATGTCATGGTGCAGGTGTGATTAATGTTGAAAGAAATACACCATTTGGACGTATGATGAGTCAAACAACCTGTGATGTGTGTCATGGTACTGGACAAGAAATTAAAGAAAAATGTCCAACCTGTCATGGTCATGGTCAAGTAGATGAAACGCATAAAGTGAAGGTAAAAGTCCCTGCTGGGGTTGAGGATGGAAATCAAATGCGTCTTCAAGGTCAAGGCGAAGTTGGTTTTAATGGTGGCCCTTATGGAGATCTTTATGTCATCTTCCGTGTCGGCCAAAGTAAGACATTCAAGCGTCAAGGAGCAGATATTTACTATCAACTCCATGTAAACTTTGCTCAAGCGGCTCTTGGAGATGAAGTTGATGTACCAACTGTTCATGGCAAGGTGAAATTAAAAGTGCCTGCTGGAACGCAATCAGGTACAATTCTACGCTTACGTGGTAAAGGAGCTCCAAAACTTCGTGGAACTGGAAACGGTGACCAACATGTAGAAGTTATCGTAGATACTCCTAAGAAACTGACAGATAAGCAAAAACAAGCATTACAAGTATTTGCTAGTGAGGAAGGAACGGAACTTCATAATGGCGAAGAGAACTTCTTCGACAAAATGAAGAACGCCTTTAAAGATACATTTGAATAAATAGAAAAAGAACTTAGCATAACGAAAGCTAAGTTCTTTTTGTTTATTTAGAAATAACAGCAAGGCGACGAATAATTTCTTCGTGCTCAGGATATTTTTCTAATAATTCTTCTTGTGTGTAGAGTTTGAAGTCTTCGTATTCAAAACCAGGAGTAACGCTGCAACTCACAATCGCGAAATCTTCTTGGTTGTCCGATTCAATAGTAGATCCAAAGGCGACTCCAGCAGGAACTGTAAATTGGAGTTTTTGTCCGTTTCCAGGCCCAATTTCAACAGCTTCGTATGTACCATCTGGATGAATCATATGCACGGTAAGCACATGACCGAAGTGATAGTACCAAATCTCATCAGAAGAAAGTAAATGGAAATGAGATGGGTTTTGATTCGTTAATAAAAACAGAATAGAGGTGGAGAGTGCACGGATGCGTTTATCTGGTAATTCTACCGTTTCAATCGCTTTATAAGTTTGACGGAAATAACCACCTTCCACATGTGGTTCTAAGTCTAATTCTTTAATCCATTCTTCTTTCGTTTTCATAGGAGACCTCCAAGCGTTATTTTCTATTATTATAGCGTAACTTTTTCTACTTGTGAATTGTTGATAGAACAGTAATTATGCTATACTAGTACTATTGGAAAAGAAAGGAGAAGAGTCATGAAAGATAATATTGCTTTAATTGTTTCGAATAAAGATGTTAAGAAAATTAGAGAGCTTTTTAATGAGAATTATCCGATTGATATCGCCTTGGCGTTAGAAGAAGTCGATGATGATGTTTTAAAGAATTTCATGTTCTCTATCTCAAATACCAGATTAGCTTCGATTTTAGAGGTTGCTGAACCTGAATTCCAATTACGAATGCTTGAGAAACTCCCATTTAGAAGGGTAGCTTTATTGTTCCAACAAATGTCAAACGATGATGTCGTGGATATTTTAGGGAATTTACCAGTTGGAATCCGTAAACGTTACATCAAAATGATGAAACAAAGTTCTCAAGATGATATTCAAACGATGTTAAATTACGCTCCGGATACTGCCGGAGGGATTATGACCACTGAGTACATTACGGTAAAAGAACACTTAACCGTTGAAGAAACATTATCTAAATTAAGAGAGATTTCTCCAAACTCAGAGGTTATTAACATTATTTTTGTGACGAGTTTACAACGTAAATTAATTGGTTGGATTGATATTCGCGATTTATTTACGCATGATTTAGACGAGAGTTTGCATGATGTTATGCATACGAATATCATCTCTGTTTTACCAGAAGAAGACCAAGAAGAAGTGGCTCGTATTTCAACGAAGTACGACTTATCTGTTGTACCTGTAGTCAATAAGCAAAATGTGTTACTTGGGATCATCACAATCGATGATATCGTTCACGTCTTGCAAGAAGAGCACCACGAAGATATGTTATTAATCAGCGGGGTTGAAGGAACAGAACGAATCGGTGGACCTTTTAAAGAATCGATTCGCAAACGGACACCTTGGCTACTAATTAACTTAATTACTGCCTTTATGGCGAGTGCGGTTGTCGGTTTATTCCAAGACACGATTGAACAAGTAGTAGTTCTCGCGGTCGCGATGCCTATTATTACCGGGATGGGTGGGAACTCAGCTTCTCAAACATTAGCACTCGTGATCCAAGAGGTTGCAATTGGTCAATTAACGTGGGAAAAAGACAAAAAGTATGTATTAAATGAGATTTGGCTTGGATTAGTCAACGGAATTATCACAGGGATTTTTGCAGCGATTGCGCTATACATCCCATATCAAAACTTTTTCTTATCGATTATCGTAATTTTAGCGATGGCAATGAACTTAATGGTAGGGGCATTCTTCGGATTCTTCGTACCTTTACTTTTGAAGAAACTAAATCTAGACCCAGCGATTTCATCAACAATCTTTGTAACAACAGCAACTGACGTATTAGGATTCTTTATTTTCTTATACTTAGCTGAATTGTTCTTGCCATTATTATTGTAGTTTGATAGAATGATTTGAATTTTAATGTAGTAGTGTATTAAGGAGTTATTCATGAATTTAGAAGAAATGAAAGAAAGACAGAAGCGCATTCGAAACTTCTCGATTATTGCGCATATCGACCATGGGAAGTCTACTTTGGCCGACCGTATCCTGCAAGCGACAGATACTGTTGCTGACCGTGAAATGCAAGACCAATTATTAGACTCAATGGATCTTGAAAGAGAACGTGGGATTACGATTAAATTAAATGCCGTTGAATTAACATATGATGCAAAAGACGGTACGGAATATATTTTCCACTTAATCGACACTCCAGGTCACGTGGACTTCTCTTATGAAGTATCACGAAGTTTAGCAGCCTGTGAAGGTGCGATTCTTGTCGTAGATGCGGCTCAAGGGATTGAAGCACAAACATTAGCAAATGTGTATTTAGCGATTGATAACGACTTGGAAATCTTACCAGTTATCAATAAGATTGACCTTCCTGCAGCAGACCCTGAACGTGTGCGTACGGAAATTGAAGATGTCATTGGGATTGATGCCAGTGAAGCGGTTCTTGCCAGTGCTAAAGTTGGGATTGGGATTCCAGAAATCTTAGAACAAATTGTAGAAAAGGTTCCTGCACCAACTGGAGACTTAGAAGCACCATTACAAGCGCTGATTTTTGACTCAGTCTATGATGCGTATCGTGGGGTTGTCTTAAATGTTCGTATTCAAAACGGTATTGTTAAACCTGGCGATAAGATTCAATTAATGAGTAATGGAAAGACTTTTGATGTAGTGGATGTTGGTATTTTCTCTCCAAAACCAATCAGTCGCGATTACTTAATGGTTGGGGATGTAGGTTATATTACGGCTTCCATCAAGACTATCCAAGATACTCGTGTAGGGGATACTGTTACTTTAGCGAATAACCCTGCAGCTGAACCGTTAGATGGATATCGTAAAATGAATCCGATGGTATACTGTGGTTTATATCCAATCGATTCATCGAAATATAATGACTTACGTGATGCGTTAGAAAAATTACAGTTAAATGATGCGGCGCTTCAATTTGAAGCAGAAACATCACAAGCGCTTGGATTTGGTTTCCGTTGTGGATTCCTAGGATTACTTCATATGGATGTTATTCAAGAACGCTTAGAGCGCGAATTCGATTTAGATTTAATTACAACAGCACCTTCTGTTATTTATCATGTACAAAAGACTGATGGTACAGAGGTGGTTGTATCAAACCCAGCTGAGATGCCGGATCAATCCAGTGTTCAATCGATTGAAGAGCCATACGTAAAAGCGTCTATTAAGGTTCCAAACGAATATGTAGGAAGCGTAATGGATATTTGTCAACGCAAACGTGGTGTTTTTGTAACGATGGATTACTTAGACGAATACCGTGTGAATGTGATATACGAAATGCCACTTTCTGAAATTATCTTTGATTTCTTTGATTCGTTAAAATCAAGTACTAAAGGATACGCATCATTGGATTATGATTTAATTGGTTACAGACCAAGTAATTTAGTGAAGATGGACATCATGTTAAATGGTGAAGTAGTGGATGCTTTAAGTATTATTGTTCATAAAGACTTTGCTTATGGACGTGGTAAAGCTATTACAGAAAAATTAAGAACTTTAATTCCACGTCAGCAATTTGAAGTTCCTATTCAAGCGGCTATTGGAAATAAGATTCTCTCTCGTACCAATATTAAAGCTCTCCGTAAAAACGTGCTTGCAAAATGTTATGGAGGAGACGTTTCTCGTAAACGTAAATTATTAGAGAAACAAAAAGAAGGGAAGAAACGTATGAAACAAGTCGGGTCTGTTGAAGTTCCACAAGAAGCTTTCATGTCCGTTCTAAACCTAAACGAAGAAGAAAAATAATTAATTGTAAAAGAGCGTTTATTGC
>URWJ01000082.1 GCA_900551535.1 uncultured Granulicatella sp.
AATGATTTCAATGGACGGTTACCTGGTCCAGTAACTGGACGGCCACGACGACCATTATCGATTAAAGCATCCACAGCTTCTTGTAACATACGTTTTTCGTTTTGAACGATGATACGAGGTGCGTTTAATTCTAATAAACGTTTTAGACGGTTATTACGGTTAATCACACGACGGTATAAATCGTTCAAGTCACTTGTTGCAAAACGTCCACCTTCTAATTGAACCATTGGACGTAAATCTGGTGGGATAACTGGAATAACATCCATTACCATCCAACCAGGTTTGTTTCCTGATTCTTTGAAGGCATCTAAAATGTCTAAACGACGGATTGCACGAGTACGTTTTTGACCTTGAGCTGTTTTCAACTCTTCTTTTAATTCAGCGATTTCAGCGTCTAAGTCAACATTGTTTAATAACTCTTGAACAGCTTCCGCACCCATTGCAGCATGGAAACGAGTTCCGAACTCTGCACGTTTTTCACGGTATTCGCGTTCAGTTAATAATTGTTTGTGCATTAATGTTGTGTCGCCAGCGTCGATAACAACGTAGCTTGCAAAATAAATGACTTCTTCCAACGCACGTGGACTCATGTCTAACACAAGTCCCATGCGGCTTGGAATGCCTTTGAAGTACCACACGTGTGATACTGGAGCTGCTAATTCGATGTGTCCCATACGTTCACGACGAACTTTTGAGCGCGTTACTTCAACGCCACAACGATCGCAGACTTTCCCTTTGTTGTTGATTTTCTTTAATTTACCACAAGAACATTCTAAGTCTTTTGTTGGACCAAAGATTTTCTCGCAGAATAAACCATCGCGTTCTGGTTTTAAAGTACGGTAGTTGATTGTTTCTGGTTTTGTAACTTCACCATGTGACCACTCACGGATTTTCTCCGGAGAAGCTAACCCAATCTGCATACTTTCAAAATTATTTACATCTATCAAGGGGCCTACCTCCCTTTCTTTTGGAATTGCCCTACGATTCCAATAGTTCTATTACTCTTCGTCAGTATCAAAATTGTCTTCAACGTCTTCTACATCGGCTGCATCTTCTTCAGCTGCGTCAGCTGCTTCTTCTGCTGCTGATAATTCAGCTGCACGATCAGAATACTCATCTAATTGAGCACGTCTATCATTTGTTCTTTCAACGTCACTGAAACGAATTCCTTCGTCTTCGTCCATATCTTCAAGTTTGATTTCTTCATCTTGTGCGTCAAGTACTTTCATATCAAGACCTAAAGCTTGTAATTCTTTTACTAATACGCGGAATGATTCTGGAACTCCTGGACGTGAAATTTGTTGACCTTTAACGATTGATTCGTAAGTCTTCACACGACCAACAACGTCATCTGATTTGTACGTTAGGATTTCTTGTAATGTATAAGCAGCACCATAAGCTTCTAGTGCCCATACTTCCATTTCCCCGAAACGTTGTCCACCAAATTGCGCTTTACCTCCAAGAGGTTGTTGTGTAACGAGTGAGTATGGTCCAATTGAACGAGCGTGAAGTTTGTCGTCAACCATGTGGGCAAGTTTGATCATGTACATAACCCCTACTGACACACGGTTATCGAATGGTTCACCTGTACGTCCATCATATAGAATTGTTTTCGCATCACGAGCCATACCCGCTTCTGCAACAGTTCCCCATACGTCTTCATCTTGCGCACCATCGAATACTGGTGTTGCGATGTAAATACCTAATTCACGAGCAGCCATACCTAAGTGTAACTCTAACACTTGTCCGATGTTCATACGTGAAGGTACCCCTAATGGGTTTAACATGATGTCAACTGGTGTTCCATCTGGTAAGAATGGCATATCTTCTTCCGGCATAATACGGGAAACAACCCCTTTATTACCGTGACGTCCGGCCATCTTATCCCCTTCATTGATTTTACGTTTTTGTACAATATATACACGAACTAATTTGTTTACGCCAGGTGCTAATTCATCACCTGCTGCACGTGTGAACACACGTACATCGCGGACAATACCGCCACCGCCGTGAGGTACACGTAGAGACGTGTCACGAACTTCACGAGCTTTTTCACCGAAGATTGCGTGTAATAAACGTTCTTCTGGTGATTGTTCTGTTAACCCTTTAGGAGTTACTTTACCGACTAAGATGTCGCCATCTTTAACTTCGGCACCGATACGGATAATTCCGTCAGCGTCAAGGTTCTTCAATGCGTCTTCCCCAACGTTTGGAATCTCACGAGTAATTTCTTCAGGTCCAAGTTTTGTATCACGAGCTTCTGAATCGTAGTCGTCGATGTGGATTGATGTATACACATCGTCTTTCACTAAACGTTCACTCATGATAACCGCATCCTCGTAGTTGTAACCTTCCCAAGTCATGAACGCTACTAGAACGTTTTGTCCTAATGCTAATTCACCTTTTTCCATAGAAGGTCCGTCTGCTAGGATTTCGCCTTTAACTACTTTATCCCCTTGTGCCACGATTGGACGTTGGTTGTAACACATACCCGCGTTTGATCCGTGGAACTTAGTGATTTGGTAAGTATCTAATGAGCCATCAGCTGTACGTACACGTACTTCTTTAGCATCAACGAATTCGACAACACCATCACGTTTACATAACAAGGCAACCCCTGAGTCATGCGCAGATACGTATTCCATACCTGTACCGATGAATGGTGCTTTTGGATTTAACAATGGAACAGCTTGACGTTGCATGTTCGCACCCATCAACGCACGGTTTGAGTCGTCGTTTTCTAAGAATGGGATACATGCTGTCGCAACTGCAACTACTTGTTTTGGAGAAACGTCCATGTAGTCCACGCGGTCTACTGGCACTTCTAAGTTTTGAGATACGTAACGCGCCATAACAACATCGTTCACGAAGCTTCCGTCTTCATTTAATGGAGAGTTTGCTTGCGCTACTACGAAGCTATCTTCTTCGTCAGCTGTTAAGTAGTCGATCTTATCTGTAACTTTATGAGTGTTCCAGTCTACACGACGGTATGGAGTTTCGATGAAACCATATTTGTTGATCTTCGCATATGTTGATAAGCTGTTGATCAACCCGATGTTTGGTCCCTCAGGAGTTTCGATAGGACACATACGACCATAGTGAGAATAGTGAACGTCACGAACTTCATATCCGGCACGGTCACGAGTCAAACCACCAGGTCCTAACGCTGATAGACGGCGTTTGTGTGTTAACTCTCCTAATGGGTTTGTTTGGTCCATGAATTGTGATAATTGAGAAGATCCGAAGAACTCTTTAATTGCCGCAACGACTGGACGAATATTTACTAATTGTTGTGGTGTCACTGTTGCAGTGTCTTGAATAGACATACGTTCGCGAACCACACGTTCCATACGAGATAAACCGATACGGAATTGGTTTTGTAATAATTCCCCTACTGAACGGATACGACGGTTTCCTAAGTGGTCGATGTCGTCTGTTGTTCCGATTCCTTCGTAAAGGTTTAAGAAGTAGCTGATTGTTGCGATAATGTCGCTTGCAGTTACGTGTTTTACGTCTTCAGCAACGTTTCCGTTACCGATGATTTTAATCACGCGTTCTGGGTCAGCTGGTGAGTAAACCTCTACTGTTTGGATTGTTACAGGGTCTTTGATTACACCGTCTTCTGATGGATGTAAAGTAAATAAGTTCGCACCTTTTTCAAGTACTTCTACTACTTTTTCCATTACGTCGCGTTCAAGAACAGTTCCTTTTTCAACAACGATTTCGCCTGTTTCAGGATCTACTAAGTTCTCAGCGATTGTTTGGTGTAATAAACGAGTTTTAAGATTTAATTTTTTGTTGACTTTGTAGCGTCCAACTGCTGCTAAATCATAGCGGCGTGGGTCGAAGAAACGAGCTGTTAATAAGTTACGTGAACTTTCAGCTGTTTTTGGTTCACCAGGACGTAGACGGTCATAAATATCTTTTAATGCTTCTTCTGTACGAGATTCATCCATACGTTTATGAACATCTTTATCTAATGTTAAACGTAATGTTTCGCTATCCCCGAAGATTTCTTGGATAAGGTCATCTGAACCGAAACCTAACGCACGAACTAATACCGTTAATGGGATTTTACGAGTACGGTCGATACGTACATAAGAAATGTCTTTTGAGTCTGTTTCGTACTCTAACCATGCACCACGGTTTGGAATTAATGTTGAACCATATAATTGTTTACCGTTTTTGTCAGGTCTGTCATGGAAATAAGCACCAGGAGAACGAACTAATTGAGATACAATTACACGTTCTGCACCATTAATGATAAATGTACCCATTTCAGTCATTAATGGGAAGTCACCGAAGAATACTTCTTGGTCTTTCACTTCGCCAGTTTCTTTGTTCACTAAACGCATTTTCACGTAAATTGGAGCCGCGTAATTTGCGTCGTGGTTTCTAGCTTCTTGTATGTTATATTTTGGAGCATGTAATTCGTAATCTAAGAATTCCAATGACAAGTTACCAGTGTGGTCTTCGATTGGAGAAATATCCTTGAACATTTCGCGGATACCTTCATCTAGGAACCATTGGTAAGAATCTGTTTGGATTTCAATCAGATTAGGTAATTCTAATACTTCACTGATTCGTGCATAGCTTCTACGCACACGGTGTCTACCGTATTTCACATCATGATGTGCCAACTCTTCCACCCCTATAAAATTAGTATTGATAAATGTTACATTTTGATGACATTTATTAAAAGTTCGTAACAAATGAAGATTTCGGTCGATTTTTAAACAAAAAAAAACCAAAAGAATTGTTTGCTGTCATTTGTGAAAAATGCAAATTCTTTTGTTTTAAGCCTTTATTTGTAAGGAATTGGACAATATTTCAACCCCTCACACCGATTAAAATCCACACTTATTGCGTTATATTATTATACACAAAATCCCAAGTGCCGTCAAGGTCGACAACACTTGGGAAATTTAGATTTTATCTGGTTTTTCGAGGTTAATATGTGCCCTCTTCTACGGATTGATTCTTCACGATTTTCACAATCCGACTTGTTCCAAGACGACTTGCTCCTAATTCGATGAATTTTTCAGCATCTTCAATGCTAGAAATTCCGCCGGCAGCCTTCACAAGAACGCCTTCGCCAACGTGTTTCTTCATTAATGCCACGTGCTCAAATGTTGCACCTGCAGTTGAGAAACCTGTTGATGTCTTAATGAATTCAGCTCCTGCTTTCGTCACGACTTCACACATCTTGATGATTTCTTCTTCAGTAAGAAGCGCTGTTTCGATAATCACTTTTAAGATATGTCCATTACATGCTTCATGGATTTGACGAATTTCATCTTCCACAACATCGAAGCGTCCATCTTTCACATCACCGATATTAATCACCATATCGATTTCGCTTGCACCATTTTGTATGGCATCTTTTGTCTCGAAGACTTTTGTCGCTGTTGTGCTATAGCCGTTCGGGAATCCGATAACGGTACAGATGGCTAATTTACCATTCACGTATTCGCTCGCACGTTTAACAAAAGAAGCTGGGATACATGCTGACGCTGTTTCGTATTTCATCGCATCATCCAAAATCTCTTTAATTTCGCTCCAAGTTGATGCAGGCAATAGCAATGTATGGTCTACTGTTTTCAAAATTTCTTTGATTTCCATATAATCCCTCTTTCCTATTTTGCGCGGTCTTCTTTAATTAAGTTGCGAAGTGCTTCAACAGCCACTTTAATAGCAGCTTCTGTATCGTGAACGATTGGGTTTGATAAACCTGCTGCTTCACGCTCTTGGTTCCCTACTACTAGGAAAGTAGATCCAACGCGAACTCCTAAATGGCTAGCCACTACGAATAACGCTGCTGATTCCATTTCAGAAGCCTTCACGCCTAGGCGTTTCCAAGCTTCCCATTTGTTTTGTAAGTCATAGCTTACTGGCATTACTTGTGGTTCATGTTGTCCATAGAATGAATCTTTACATTGAACAACGCCTGCATGTGTTGTGTAACCTAAGCTCTTACCAGCATTTAAAAGTGCCGTTACTACATCATAGTTTGCAATCGCTGGGAATTCGATTGGAGCGTACTCACGTGTTGTTCCTTCTGTACGAATCGCACCTGTCGCAATCACGATATCGCCACCTTTAACTTCGATATCAATTCCGCCACATGTTCCAACACGGACAAAAGTATCGGCACCACTGCGTACTAATTCTTCAAGCGCGATCGCAGCAGATGGTCCACCAATCCCTGTTGATGTCACACTGACTTTTTCTCCATCCAAGTATCCTGTGTATGTCACGTATTCGCGATTATCAGCCACTAGTTTCGCATCTTCAAAATGTTCTGCAATTTTTGCACAACGTTTTGGGTCCCCTGGTAAAATCACATAACGACCTACATCGCCTTTACGTGTGTGAATATGATATTGTAATCCTTCTTCTGCATATTTCATGAAAAACTTCCTTTCCTTGCACGATACGTGCCCTGATATTGCCCTAGCAAACTAGGAAGGGGCCATGGTTTTTCCACAGCCCCAGATAGGAGGATGATGACAAATCTTCATCAAATAATTATG
>URWJ01000083.1 GCA_900551535.1 uncultured Granulicatella sp.
GTTGCAGTCGTGGTACCACCTTTGTTTGTCTTCGGGGGAGAAGACCTTTTCCGTCTAGACGGATGATTGATAACGGGAGTACCCGGATTGTCTTAAGGTTTCGGACAATCTGCTCAAAGATCATGTTCAAAAATAACGACTTGCTTACTCGCACCAACCGTAAGCTCTCTATGAAGTTTTATTTTTTACTCTTCTTTTCATTGCGTTTCGATATGTTATATAGATAGGATACTGGATAGTTTGTGAAAAGTCAATCTTAAAAACATACTTTTAGTTATAATTTTTATTTATAGTTCGTTATTCACGGTTTTTATAACTGAAAACAGACTTAAAACAACACATTGTTCGGATTTTGATTTAATTCAACTTCCGAACGAACCGATTGGACTTTTTTTACGCAAACAAGCTCTCTAGATTGGAAAAATTATAGAATAGAGTGAAAAGTTTCACTCTATACAGTATAATGAAGCTATCTATAAAACAATGAAGGGTGACAACAATGACATTATTAGATGTACAACACGTACAAAAAGTTTATCAAACACGTTTTGGAGCCGCTGAAGTGACTGCGTTAAAAGATATTAACTTCTCAGTAGAAGAAGGCGAATATGTAGCAGTCATGGGGGAATCTGGTTCTGGTAAAACAACGCTATTAAATATTTTAGCGACACTAGACCGTCCAACAGATGGAACTGTGCTTCTAAACGGGGAAGACATCCAAAAGATTTCTGATAAAGTATTAACGGAATTCCGTCGTGACCACTTAGGGTTCGTATTCCAAGACTTCAACTTATTAGAAACATTATCCGTGTATGACAATATGGTATTGCCTCTTGTGTTAGCACGTCGTCCAATCGACGAAATGGAAAAGAAAGTTCAACCAATCGCTGAAATGTTAGGCATTGAGGACTTATTGAAGAAATATCCATATGAATTATCTGGAGGTCAACAACAACGTGTGGCAATCGGCCGTGCGATGATTACAGACCCAAGCTTACTGTTAGCCGATGAACCAACAGGGGCGTTGGACTCAAAATCAGCAAGCAATACATTAGACTTATTCGATAAAATCAATCAAAACGGACAAACGATTTTAATGGTAACACATAGTACGGTTGCTGCAAGTCGTGCCAAACGCGTTCTTTTCATTAAAGACGGTTTAATTTACAACCAATTGTACCGTGAAGGAAGAACGGACCAACAAATGTTTGAATTAATCTCAGAAACATTAACTGCGATGGCAAACAGAGGTGAGGAACATGTTTAATCTACTGCGTTCCATGGCGATTACGAACTTACGTAAGAACCGTGCTCTCTATATACCATTTGCACTCGCAACTGTTATGGTAACGGTGGTGCTATATGTAACGAACGCCCTTGCTGCAACGCCGGAATTCGCTCACTTAGAAGGTGGGTCAGCGATGGCCAAAACTCTTGGCTTTGGTTTCGTCATCGTTCAAATCGTATCACTCGTCGTTATTTTGTATGCGAATGCCTTCGTGATGAAAAACCGTGCCAAAGAATTCGGTTTATACGGGATTCTCGGTCTTGACCGTAAGAATATTCAATTGCTCAGCTTGATTGAGTTATTTGTCTTTGCCGCTTTAAGCATTGGTCTAGGGTTAATCCTTGGTGTGATTTTCCATGCGGCATCGTTTGCGATTCTATTGAAACTCATTCAATACGATATCGGTATTAAATATTCCTTCCAATTTGGAAGTATTATTGCCGTTCTGTTAACGATGGTTGCCATCTTCGTTCTTGTGTTCTTTTTAAATGCAGCGAAGATTTACATGAGCCGTCCGCTTGAGTTATTAAAAGAGAAGAAAAAAGGGGAGAAGAAAGGCCGCGCCGTTACGGTTCGTGCCATTATTGGTCTAGGACTTCTAGGGTATGCGTACTATATGTCACAATCCATCGAGTCTCCGGTTAAAGCTCTCTTATACTTCTTCTTAGCCGTATTATTAGTAGTGATTGCGACTTACATTTTATTCGACGCGGGTTCGATTGCGCTTCTATCCATCTTGCAAAAGAATAAGAAGTTGTTCTATCAACCAACAAACTTTATTTCGATTTCAAACTTGCAATTCCGTATGCGTAAAAATGCTGCCGGACTTGCCAGCGTGTGTATCCTTTCAACAATGGTACTTGTTACAATGGCGACAACCGTAGCCCTTCAACGTGGGACAACAGCCAGACTCGATAGCAGTTATCCAACAGATTACTCTGCAGTTGCTTACTTTGTATTAGAAAAGGATATGGATCAATATCCTCCTATCGTACAAAAGATTAAGGAACAAACAAAAGGGCAATTGAAAGATGAGAAGACATTCTTAAACGTGCTTCGTTTCGGCCAACGTACGGAGAATGGATTTGACTTTGCGAATGTGAACTCAGGAGATAGTCCTGCAGCGATGTTCACCCTTATTTCTGTGGATCAATATAACAAGATGTTTGGAACGAACTACACGGTTGGCGATAAGGAAATGATTGTCGGTCATATTAAAGGGGACGTTAAGAACATTTCAGAAGTGAAGACTTATTCAGTTGTGTATAATGCGACGATTACCGTCAAAGAAATGATTGATGGGACTCCATACGCGAAAGTGATGCCACAACTACCATATGTGGCAGACAATCAGTATGTAGGGATTGTAAAAGATCCATTGCAATACTTAAACCCAGTGGCTGGTCAAGCGATGTATTACTTTACTTGGAATACCAACACACCATTTGATTTACGAGATGAAGAATGGGCTGCGTATAAGAATGTGAAGAGTCAATACAAGGCAGACGCCATGTCGTTAAACAGTAAGAATGAAGCAGCGAAGACGTTATATGCCTTCATGGGAAGCTTGCTCTTAGTCGGTGCACTTCTTTCCATCGCATTCTTCATTGGTGCAGTGCTTGTCATTTACTACAAACAAATTTCTGAAGGATACGAAGACCGCGACCGTTTTGTGATTTTACAAAAACTCGGTATCGACCAAAAGACCATCAAGAAATCGATCAACCGTCAAGTATTGATTGTATTCTTCTTACCGCTTGTCACAGCATTTATTCATACCGCATTTGCCTTCAAGATGTATCGTAAGATTATCGAGCTCTTCGGGGTTGACGGCAGCGTGACATTAAACGCGACAATTGTGATTGGTGCGATTTTCGTAGTCGTATATCTCATCGTGTACCAAATCACTTCACGTAGTTACTACAGAATTATTAAACGTTAATCAATTCCAAATTCAAAAGAGGTTTCCTTGTGAAGCCTCTTTTTTTGTGCTTTTTTTCAAAGTGACAAAAATGTAAGAAACGGGGATAAAATGATAGGATAGTGTCATGATTTCCCTTTATGAGTGGACTATACTAAGTTCAACAAATGAAAGTAAAGGGTGAAAACAATGACATTATTAGATGTACAACATTTACAAAAGAAATATCAAACGCGCTTTGGAGCTGCTGAAGTGACGGCGCTCAAAGACATCAGCTTCTCGGTTGAAGAAGGCGAATACGTAGCCGTGATGGGGGAATCGGGTTCAGGGAAAACAACGCTCTTAAATATCTTAGCGACTCTCGACCGTCCAACTGCTGGTTCTGTCTTTTTAAACGGAGAAAACATTCAAAATATCTCCGCTAAAGTTCTGACAGAATTCCGCCGCGACCACTTAGGGTTCGTGTTCCAAGATTTCAACTTATTAGAAACTTTATCGGTCTATGATAATATGGTGTTGCCGCTCGTACTCGCTCGTCGTCCGATTTCAGAAATGAAGCAAAAGGTAGAACCGATTGCGCAAATGCTAGGGATTAAAGACTTACTCAAGAAATATCCTTATGAACTCTCAGGCGGGCAACAACAACGTGTGGCGATTGGCCGTGCGATGATTACAGACCCAAGCCTACTGTTAGCCGATGAACCAACAGGAGCGCTTGACTCAAAATCAGCTAGCAACACATTAGATTTATTTGATAAAATTAATCAAAACGGACAAACGATTTTAATGGTAACGCACAGTACGGTTGCTGCCAGTCGTGCCAAACGAGTTCTTTTCATTAAAGACGGCTTGATTTATAATCAATTGTACCGTGAAGGAAGAAGTGATCAACAAATGTTCGAGTTGATTTCAGAAACATTAACTGCGATGGCAAATAGAGGTGAAATCCATGTTTAAACTCATTTTTTCGATGGCGACATCGAATCTAAAAAAGAATCATTCATTATATTTGCCTTATGCACTGACTACCATTATGGTAACGATGATTCTCTATATTACGCACGCCTTATCTGCGATGCCGGAGCTTTCCACTCTTCGCGGAGGGGGAGCCATTGCGCAAACATTGGGCTTTGGAGTCATCGTGGTTCAGCTCGTGGCCCTCTTAACGATTCTTTACGCGAATGCCTTCGTGACGAAAAATCGATTAAAAGAATACGGCCTATATAGCATCCTAGGACTCGACCGAAAAAACATTCAATTGTTAAGCTTCATTGAATTGCTTCTATTCTCAGTGGTTAGCGTGGGGCTAGGGGTTGTGCTTGGAATCGTGTTCCATCGCTTCTCGTTTGCCGTTTTATTCAAGCTTATTCGAATTCCAATCGGCATCGAGTATTCGATGCAACTGGGTAGCATCGGTTTTGTACTGATTTCGATGGCGTTTATTTTCGGGGTTGTCTTCTTCTTAAATGCGACAAAGATGTACATGAGTCGTCCGTTAGAAATGCTTTCTGAGAAGAAAAAAGGAGAAACGAAGGGACGCTTTATCCTTCTTCGCGCACTCATTGGTGCAGTGCTTCTTGGGGGCGCGTATTATATGTCTCAAACGATTGAAGCACCTGTTGCAGCGCTATATTCCTTCTTCGTAGCAGTTCTATTAGTTGTTTTAGCAACATATATTTTATTTGACGCAGGTTCGATTGCGCTTCTTTCGCTTTTGCAAAAGAACAAACGACTCTTTTACCAACCAACGAATTTTATTTCGATTTCTAATTTAAAATTCCGTATGCGTAAAAATGCGGCGGGGCTTGCAAGTATTTGTATTTTATCAACGATGGTACTTGTCACATTGGCCACAACGGTCGCATTGCAAACAGGGACAGCCGATTTATTAAAGAAAAGCTATCCAACGGATTATTCGGCAACGGCATTCGTCGAAGACACCTCTACGATTCCTCAACTTTCAGAACAAATTAGTAAGATGAAGGCGAAATCGAAGGGCACCGTTACCAATGAAATGAATTACCTAAGCGTGCTTCGTGCTGCAAAAAGTATGGAGGGCGGGGTAGATATCGAGGGTGTCTATCCAGGAGATAGCCCAGCTGCGTTCATTACTTTCCTCTCCGCGAAAGATTACAACCGTATCTTTGGGACGAATTTTCAGCTTGGCGACAATGAAGCCGTTCTTGGTCTTGTCAAAGGAGCCGATAAAAATGTTTCGGCTATTCGTGTGAACGGACAATTGACACTTCAAGTCAAAGAGATGATGGACAGCACCGGCTTTAAAGAAAAATTGCCACAATTGCCATATGTTGCAGATAACGTTTATGTAGCCATTGTAAAGGATCCAACAAAGATGATAGACAGTAAGCTTGGTCGTGGTATGTATTATGCATTGTGGAATACATCGACAGATACATCGGCTAAAACAGAAGAGTTTGAGGCCTACGCCAACGTGCTTGAAGCAAGCAATGATGATTATTTACAGTCTAAATACATGATGATTAAAACGAATTCTTTGTTACTAGCACCAATTATCAATTTGTTGTTTGCCCTTGCAACTGCTTTAGTTCTTAGTTTTTTTGGCTTTGATGCGTTAAATTCTCCTGTTGAAGTTGGGCTGATTTATGCCTTTATTTCATACGTTCAACAATTTTTTAATCCTATGACTAACATGATGGATTTTTTAAGTACTTTTCAAGACGGTGTAGTTGCTGGAAGCCGTATTATCACAATATTAGACCATGAAGAGTTAGTACCTCAACAAAACCCAGGGGCTAATGCTAAAGTAACGGATGCAAAAATTGAATTTAGAAATGTTACTTTTTCTTATGATGGGAAACAAAACGTCTTAAACGATATTAGTTTTATTGCTAATCCAGGTGAAACAGTGGCTTTAGTTGGTCATACCGGTAGTGGTAAAAGTTCGATTATTAATGTTTTAATGCGTTTTTATGAGTTTTATGATGGACAAATTTTAATAGATGATAGTGATATCAAAGACTATTCCATGGAAGAATTACGAGAAAAAATGGGCTTAGTTCTTCAAGATGCTTTCATGTTTTATGGAGATATCGCAAGTAATATTCGACTTTTAAATCAAAATATAACAGATGAACAAATAATAAATGCAGCTAAATTTGTTCAAGCAGATAAATTTATCAATACATTACCTAACACTTACCACGCCAGAGTTCTAGAAGGTGGTTCTAGTTTTTCAAGTGGACAAAGGCAATTAATTTC
>URWJ01000084.1 GCA_900551535.1 uncultured Granulicatella sp.
GATGCGCCAATCCGTCATACAAAAGTTCTTTCAATCGAAGGCATGAAACAATCTGTCTTAGATTCATTAAACATTCAATAAAAGCAAATAAAGACAAGAAATAGTTGTACGACTATTTCTTGTCTTCTTTTTTATTCTTCAGTTAAGAACCCTTGTGCTTTTAGTACATCGAGCATTTCCGCACGTTTAGCTCCGAGCGTGTGGTATTTTGTAGACACTTGTTTTGTAAAGGCATCTACACGACGGTTAGCATCACGAAGGTCGTAGTATTCTGTCACAGTCGCATCATACTCTTTCAACTCTTCTAATGGATTTTCAAGCTCACGGTATCCATTTTCCATATGAATCACTTCTTTTGGAAGGCGTGGTTTTAATTGTGGCTCTTGCGCTGGCCAACCTACCGCTAATCCGATTGCTGGGTAAGTGTATTTCGGTAAATTTAGTAACTCAACAATTTTTGCTGTATCGTTAAAGAAGCTTCCTAGATATACTGTTCCCATCCCTAGAGATTCAGCCGCCACGACAACGTTTTGAGCCGCAATCACCGCATCTGTTAATCCAGATACGAAACGGTCTGCGCTGCCTTGAACGCCCACTTCTTGTCCTAAGGCTTTTGCAATTTCCGTATTACGACGTTGGTCCACCACGAATACAAATAGATGTCCGTTATTTTCTACATAAGATTGACGACTGATAGCAGCCAACTCTTTCTTTAACGCTGGATCCGTCACACTAATAATCGAATAGGCTTGTAAGTACATACTTGAAGCTGTTCTTTGCGCCACTTCTACAAGTAAATCCACTTCCTCTTTTGTTAAAGGTTTGTCTTCAAACGCACGAATTGTACGGTGATTGAGTTGTGTTTTGATGGTTTCATTCATTTTGATTACTCCTTTGTATCAAAAAAAGAGTCGACTGCTCAACTCTTTTTGTTTTTTAGAAATATTGTTTACCTGTTTCCAAGGCTGATTCTGGCATAATCACTTCGCCGTATTCTTTTAATACTTCCCATGAAATTCTTGAGAACTCGGCGTATTCACGAATAAGCGCCATTTTTGAAGCCACTTCTTCTGGTTTTTCCACTTGATGGAAAACGTGTAAGAAGTAATGTCCGCTGTAACGGTAAAGAACAGATTGGTCGAACTCCCCTGCTGTTTCTTTTGCCATTGAGACGAAATCTTCGAAGTCTTCAAAGACAACTGTCACATCGATTGGTTTCAATGTTGAAGATTTATCTTCCGTATTAATGACTGGTTTTGGAGAAATTTTTCCTTCTTCTTTATCCTCTTTACGCTTCTTCCCAATACGGTCTGTTAGAGAATGTTGAATCGTATCGACGATATTGCGCACCATACGCTCGTCTGTCGATTCATCTCCCATGTCCACGATACGTGTGACATAGAGTTCTAAGCCGTCTGGATTTGGCATGATTTGGAAACTCAATCCGTCTGAATCTTCGAATTGATTCAAGACGCCCATCTCCTCTAAAATACTATGGAAAAAGCCTTCGATTTCGCCTGGATTTCCAAGTAATTCAGGTATTGATGTACCACGGTCGATTAGATCTTGGTTCTCGATACGCAACAAGAATGTATCGTCGTTAATGCGTTCCATTTCCATAATATTCACCCCTTTTTACCTTATCTAACTATTTTAGACCAAACCTGACAAAAATAAAAGAAATACGATTGGAACACGAAACCGAATTGGTTTGTGCTTAGTGCTTGTTGAAAAACAGCTTGAGATGGGGCAAATTGAACTTGCGTTCAAATATATTAAAAAAGATTACTGCGAATTCCTTGCGGATTCTCTTTATAATCGCTGTTACGGGGCACCGGTGTAAGCCTGTAGTCTTACACCTTCGAAGCTTCAAACGCGGAGTAAGAAACAAGTTCCTACTCCGCGTAATTCACATTCGATGCGATTCCCCGTTACTGCGATTATAAAATCCGCAGGCTTCTTTGGAATCTTCTTTTTAAAATAATTTTCTACTAAATTTCAGCCATCCATCCAAAACTAATTTATAAACACACCCATTCGTATTTCTTATTTTTGGAAGGTGGAAATGATGGGAAGTAGCCGCGAAACGACGATACTTCTTCTCTTTTTATAAATATAGGGCTTAGGCTTTTCTTAGGGTGAGGCCGAATTGTCTTGTTCGGATGTGTTGGATGCTAAAGGCTAGTGCTGCATACAAGATTCCGAATAAGAGGACCATTCCTAGGTTCATGGCATAGCTTGAGAATTCTAGCGATGGGTTTTCAGTTGCAGTGATGACATAATACACTGGGAAGAATTTCGCAATGCTAATGGCTACTGGGTTGAGTAATTCGAGCGGTACGAAAATTCCAGAGATAAAGGATACACCCATCCCCACTACTGTACTTGCTGCAGAATACCCATACGTGTTATCTCCGATAATCACCGAGCAAAGGAATGCCAGTGCATAGGCGGTTAGCGCCGATGCGAAAGTGAGCATTAATGCCTTTGGAGCGCCTGCACTCACATAGAAGCTTGGTGCCACAATGGCCACGAATAGTAAGTTGATGCCAACGATAATTCCAACGACCGTTAAGCCACCGAGGAATTTTTCAATCGTCACTTGGTTTACACTCTTCATACCGATAATGATTCGTTTAGCGACTTCATCATTTTCAAGTAAGGCAAAGATTAACCCAAGTAAGAAGATAAATACTGAGATATAAACGAATGGTGTATACGCAAAGTAGATTTCACCAAATTTTGCATAGTAATCGTCATCCTTAAGTGTGGCGTCTTTTGAAATGACACTCACGGAGGCTTGCTCGCTTAAAATCTTATTCATATTCTCAACGCTAAAGTTGCCTTGATTTTTCAATACAACCGCATAGCGAATATAGGAATTAACGTACTCACGAAGGATATTTCCGTTCAGTGAATTTCCAATTTCCATTTTGACAGCAGATTCCCCATTGTTGATTCTTGTATCAACATCCGATGGAATCCAAAGTGCACCATCTACATCATTTCCATAGACAGCTTCTTTCATGCTGTTATCGCTATTGGTTGTGAGTGTGACTTTATGATCTTTTTGAAGTGCGGCAATGAGCGCGTTGATAATTTCGCTACTGCCATCTGATTCGTCTTTAATCAAGACTTTATATTGAGTATCTTTGAAACCTGTGACCTCGTTGTTTCCTAGCACTTGAGAAAGGCCCATTGCCATAAAGATGACTAGGAAAATAATCGCATATGATTTTAATCGATAAGCAAGTTTTAGAAAATATTTATAGACTATCATAACGTGTTCTCCTTAATCTCCATAGTGCACATCCAAGAAGTGCTAGTGTATATGCGCCAAGTAATAAGTAGGTTCTACCAAGATCCGCACTACCTACAAGGCGATTTAATTGATAAAATCCTGTAACCATCAATGCGACTGGATTAAATTGGTTAAACCCAGGCATAAAGGTATTGGCAAATCCTTTCATTGCCGTTCCCATCATTCCAGCAAGTGCTGAAAGGACGAGGTTTGTAATTAACGCGAAGATAATTCTTCCCTGAATGGTTAGTTTTTGATTAGTTCCAATAAGAAGCCCTGCTGCAATTCCGAATACATTTCCTAGCAACATGAGAAGGAGGCTTCCTGCCCAATCTGCAAATAGATTAATTTTCAATACTTGTGTCGTATAGACCAGCATGATTGCGTTTGAAGCGATATTGAGTAATAAACCAATCATAAAGCAGTTGATTATGAGTTTGCCTTTGCTAAATGGGCTACCCATAATCCGGCGCCCAATTGGCGATAAGTTTCCGTTTAAGTACGCTGCACAAACGACACCACTAAACAACGAGTACATCGTGAAACTTGCAATCGCTGTGTAAAATAACATCGTCCCTTGACTGACATCGGTCGTCTCCTGCGTCACCCAGCTCTTGTTAAAGTCGATAGATGCTGCGCCTCGTCCAAGGCTTTGAACTTGTTTGATTTGTGTCGCTACATTTTTCAACACGCTTTGTGGAATCCCCATCGATTGGCTAACCACCACATCTAAGTTCTTCTCAAGAAATCCGTCTGCTTTATCCTCTGTGACGAGTGCTTTCCCTGCTTCCTCTGACTCTACATCGATAATCTCGAAGTAATCTCCGGCTTGTTCAAACACTTGGTGATATGGGTTGTCGGCCGTCATAGCTACGCGAACCGTCCCCATGTCTTGTTCCATAATTCCTGAGAATGATACGAAATAGAGTGAAATCAAGATAATCGGATAGAGTAACACCCAAAATGAGAATGAAAAGTCTTTTAAGGCGTCCTTGGATAAATACGTAAATAGCTTTAAGAATGTCTTCATGAATCTCGAAGTCCTTTCCCTGTGTATGCAAGGAACACATCATCTAAGCTTGGCTGTTCACTGTATAAACGAACATAGCTTAAGTTCAATTCTTCTAGAATGTTTGCCACGTGAAGTAAGTGATTTGTTCCTTGTTCGAAGTTAAATTTCAAATGATCTTTATGATGCTCTAATACAAGAACGTGTGGAATTTGTTTTAAGCGAGCCACTTGTTCTTCAGTTGGAACGGTTGAAAGTTCTACTTGGATAATTTCAGAAGTCGCGATAGATTTCTTCAATTCTTGCGAAGTTCCTGAGACAATGCTCTTTCCTTTATCCATAATCACGATGCGGTCACTTAATCCGTCCACTTCGTCTAAGTAGTGCGTTGTATAAATAATCGTGCTTCCTTGTTCATTCAGTTTGCGAATCCCTTCTAAGATGAATGAACGACTTTGTGTGTCTACCGCAACAGTTGGTTCATCGAAGAAAATTAAGCTTGGCTTATGCACGATACCGCAAGCGATATTCAAGCGGCGTTTCAACCCGCCACTCAATTTCTTTGGAACAAACTTGCGGAACTCTTGTAGTTCTACAAATTCGATGGCCTCTTGTACATATTGCTTTCGTTGTTTTGAATCTGAAATATAGAGTCCGCAGAAGAAATCAATATTTTCTTCGACTGTTAAATTTTCTAAATACGCTAAATCCTGAGGAACAATCCCGATTTCACGTCGTACTTTATTGGATAACGGGAATTTGCTTTCCCCAAGAACCGTTACCTCACCACTATCAAAGGTTAAAAATCCTAACATACTATTAATCGCTGTTGTCTTCCCACAGCCGTTTGGTCCAAGAAGTGCCAAAAGCTCTCCTTTACGAATTTCAATATCAAAATGATTTAATGCCATCAAGTCTTTGTAACGTTTAACTAAACTTTTTACTTGGATACTATTTTCCATGTCCTCACCTCATTGATTGAATTTACACTCTTAGTATATCGACCACCCTTGTCACAAACTAGTGTCAAATGTCGTTAGTTGTATATGACATTTGTCATAAATAGCTAGATATTTCTCCCTATTTGGGCTACACTGAAAGAAAGAGCTTTGGAGGTGAGAGGCGTGCGCACGTTTTTAGAGAAGTTAATGTTCTTTATTTTGATTAGTATGTATTTAATGGGACAACAAACAGAAGTCTTTACTATATTTTTAGGTCTTTGTATTTTTATTCTTTCTCTATCTATAGAAGTGTTTGAAAATAGTTGGATTCAACGCATTTCGCTAGTAATATCTGGTGCTTTATGCATCTTCTATCCTGAAACGGGATTGTATCTTTCCATTTTCATCATGCATGCTGCCCAACTATTCGGGCTCCCAGGAGCTTTTGCTGGCATCATCCTTTTACTGCGACCAGATTTATTCACATTAATCCTAAGCGTTATCGGAACGTACGTTATTTTACGTAGTCGCTATGATAAAGAATTCCGCACGATGAGTCACCATATTCAAGACGACTTAGAGCATGAACGACTCCTCCTATTGCAGCGACAACAATTTAGCCAAGAAGAAACGTTGAAGCAAATGGAGGTCGCAACCCTTAAGGAACGGAATCGTATTTCTCACGCCTTGCACGACCAAATCGGACATACGCTGAGTGCTTCGATTATGCAACTAGAAGCCTTGCAAATTATCACCAATGAACCCGTTGTCGAGAAGAAGTTAGAACAAGTCTCCGGTATCCTTCAAAACGGGATGGACGAGATTCGAACAACGATTCATCAGCTTTACGATGACTCCTTCCTACTCTCCCAAAAGATGGATGAGATTCTTCACCCGCTTGAAGAAAAGGCGCAAGTCAATTATCAAAATACAATTTCGGATGAAATTCCAATTGGTTTGAAATACGACATCCTTACTATCTGTAAAGAGATGGCAACGAATTTTATGAAGTATTCAAACGGAAATCAAATTCAATTATTTTTACTAGAACAAAACAACTACTACACGATTCAATATAAAGATAATGGGAATGAGACGAGAAATGACACCCCGGGCATGGGCTTAACGATGATGAAAGAACTGGTGGAGAAACATAAAGGGGTTATGACATTACAAACAAA
>URWJ01000085.1 GCA_900551535.1 uncultured Granulicatella sp.
TTCGATTGCACGGTCTACTTCCTCGTCTGTTGCATCGAGTCGTCCGTACAGTACATTTTCACGAATCGTTCCATTAAAGAGGAACACATCTTGTTGCACGATCCCAATTTGACGGCGAAGCGATTGTAAGGTGAAACGGTTGATGTTGGTTCCATCAATCAAGATTTCCCCTTCTTTTAAATCATAGAAGCGAGGCAATAAGTTCACGAGCGTTGTCTTCCCAACTCCACTTGGTCCAACGAAGGCAACGGTTTGCCCTGGTTCCACCGTCAAGTTGATATGTTCCAACACCTTCTTATCTTCTTCGTATCCGAATCCGACATTTTTATATTCCACACGTCCTTCAAACGCTGGAGCCGGAATCGCATCTGGCGCATCTTCGATATCAATTTCCACATTCATTAATTCTTTGAAACGACGGAAGCCCGCAAACCCTTTTGGATACAATTCAATCATTGAGTTCATTTTATTAATCGGTCCCACGAACACATTGGACAGTAAGATGTAGCCGACTAATTCTCCCGCTGTTAGATCACCAATGACCGTGAAGTACGCTCCTACGATTAAGCTGAAGAGATTAATACTGCGCATTAATAAGTAGTTGAAACTACTGCTTGTCCCCATCGTACGATAGAACGCAATTTTATTCGAGCGATACTCTTGAATGAGTTCTTCAAAGAGTTGTTGCTCATGACTTTCGTTTGCAAATGCCTTTACCACACGCATTCCGCTAAGTACATTTTCCAAGCCTGCCGTATAGTTGGCTAACCCCTTGTAGATATTTCGATTGATCGCAGCCATGCGACGATTAAATACCGCCAGTGCCACCGCAATAATCGGAACGAAGAAAATCGTCAATAGCGCAAGCGTTGGATGCACTTGATACATCAACACAAATGAACCGATTAAGGTCATCACGGCGATAAAGAATTCTTCAGGACCATGGTGCGCCAATTCGCTAATGTCGAATAAATCACTCGACAAGCGGCTCATCAATTCCCCGATTTTCATATTGTCAAAAAACGAGAAAGATTGTTTTTGAACCTTCGCAAATAACTCACGACGCATATCCGTTTCAATGTTAATCCCTAAAATATGCCCCATGTACACCACGATAAAGTTCAAAGTTGTCGAGAAGGCATACAGCGCAAGTAGCCCTGCCCCCACGAGTATAATTTGTTGTAAGTTTTGAGACGGCACGATGTTATCGATGACACTTCTCACCATTACTGGAAAGGCAAGTTCAAGAATGGCCACGATGACCGCACAGGTAAAATCGAGTAAGAATAATTTTTTATACGGTTTGTAATAATGAATAAAATCTTTAATCATGACTGCTCTCCTTTCGCATAATGTAATGTGCTCCAGTCTTTTGTCTTATAGACGATATGTCCATAAAGAACCGTTAACGCGTTTGATAATAACATGGCAATCCATACTCCGGTTGCCCCGAGTGCTGTAAAGGCTCCAAGCACCCAAATAATTGGCAGGCGTAATACCCAAAGACGTCCCACTGACATATTCATCGAGTATTTCGTCACGCCACATCCTTGGAAGAATCCATTGTATGCCGAGAACATTCCCATGAAGAAAATGATAAAGGCGGTATAGTTCAAATACTCAACGGCATTTGCCCAAAGAACGGCATCGCTTCTATCTTTAATAAAGACCCCAAGAATTGGAGACTGGAAGAAGAAGACGATGATACAGCCAACTGTTGAAATCATGAGCACCCATAGTAGCGCTCGTCTAAAGATGGCATGCGCACGGTCGTAGAGTCCTGCCCCCATGTTTTGTCCGATGATCGCTGTTAACGCCGCACCGATTCCCATCTGTGGTTGTGTTAATAAATCCGAGATGCGGTTTACCATCGAATACGCAGCCAGTACTGACGTTCCATACGACTGAATAAGTCCATTTAAGACGGTGAATCCTAATGCAGCTCCACCATACCCGAAGGCAGACGGCCATGCGACTTTAAGGATTTCTTTCATCACTTCTTTGTCAATTTTGACATGTCTTAAGTAGATTTGAATATCTGATTCCTTACGAACGGCACGAATGGCAAGCGCTAATAAGAGTACTTTTGCAATAACAGTCGCCCATCCTGCCCCTTCAATTCCCCAGTTCAACCCAGTGAGGCCGACAAAAGGAATCGTCGCAAAAATAAAGATTGGATCTAGAATAACGTTAGCAATCGAAGACGCCGCACTAATCATCGTAATCGTACGCGTTCTCCCTTGCGCATTTAGCAAGGACTGATAGCCAAAGTAGCAGAAATCAAAGAACAATCCAATAAAGTTAATCTTCAAGTATGCTACAGATTTTGCCAAGAAGGTCCCCTCTGCTCCCATCCACTTCACGAATAGAGGTGCAAGGAAATATCCAAGTACGGACAGCACAAACCCAAAGAAATACGTTAATACCATCGCATTCCCTGCATAACGCTTCGCATCTCTATATTTTCCTGCTCCAAAATACTGAGCAACAAGCGCCGTCGCTCCGACACTAATCCCCATTCCAAGAGAAATAAATAAGAAATTCAACGGCCAAATAAACGCGGTTGCCGCAAAGTCTTCTGCAGAAAGTTGCGCCACATATAACCCGTCTGTCAAATTGTATAAAGTTCGAATTAAATTATTAATCATTAACGGAGTCGCAATCGTTAAAATCACACGATTAATGTGCCCCGTCGTAATAAAATTTTGTTTTTCCAAAATAATCACCTGTTCTAGTATACATGATATCCCCACTGCTGTGAACACATACCATGAACAATTCAACTTTTCTGCTTTTCTCTAAGAGAATAAAGGCTCGTTCTTGGACCATGGGATGTCTTCATAATAGCTGTAATAGGGCACCGGTTCGAGCCAAAGTCTCTCACCTCTAAACCTCAAAGCGGGAGTAAGGAAAACTTCCTAACTCCCGCTAATTCGCTTTTAGCGCCATCCCCTATTACTGCTATTATAGAATCCCATGTCCCCTCGCGACCCTAACTGCATCTTAAAAGGTAGAAAAAGTGTCCTGCTCTTTCTCTCTTCACCAGACTTGGTGAATAAACTACTTCGTATGATTTTGCAAAACAAAATTTCACAGCACGTAATTTTAAGTAGCACCTTATTCTATTTCTAGCCCGTACGAAGCACTCACAAACTTGATTTCGTTCCCCCCGAAGCAAAATTACTAAACACCTTGTCCAAAGAAACAAAAAATGTGAAATTCGAAATGTTAGGCACCACCTAACCTTTTTATACAAGCAGGTCTGAAGAATCATTTGGTCCATAGTGGCAACAATAGCGAGCGTAATCGATTCGAATTAGTAGGAGTTAGGAATTCATTCCTTACTCCTACTTTGAGGCTCGATAGGCGGTGAGACATAAGGCTCACGCCGGTACAGCTATTGTAGCTACTATGGAATATCCAAATGATTCGTTAAAGACCTGCGGTCTTTTCTCAAAAGCACAAAAAACAAAATAAAAAGAGTTAGGCAGCAGCCTAACTCTTCCGAATTTCTCAAAATTATTTTTTAGTTTCTTTGAAGACAACGTGTTTACGTAATTTTGGAGAATATTTTTTTAATTCTAAACGCTCTGGATTGTTACGTTTGTTTTTGCTTGTTAAGTATAAACGTTCACCTGTTTCAGCACATTCTAATAAAATGTTGATACGCATGGATGACACCTCTCATTCAATTTATTTCATTAACTCATTGAGTTTCATACTGGTATATATTAACAAATGCGTGTCGCTTTGTCAATTCAGATTACCACGGATTTTTTGAAAAATTTATTCTTATAAAACTTTTTGAATCCAACCTTCTGGAGCCTCTACATCTCCGTATTGGATGCCTACTAATTCATCGTATAAACGACGTGTGACAGGACCTACTTCTGTTTCAGAATAGAACACATGGAAGTCGTCTCCGTTTTGAATGCCGCCTACTGGAGAAATAACAGCTGCAGTACCACAAGCCCCTGCTTCTGCAAAGATATCTAATTGGTCTACATATACATCGCCTTCTTTAACAGTCATGCCTAAACGGTGTTCTGCTAACCAAAGCAATGAGTATTTTGTAATACTTGGTAAGATCGATGGAGAGTAAGGTGTGATAAATTGGTTATCTTTAGTAATACCAAAGAAGTTCGCAGCCCCTACTTCTTCAATTTTTGTATGTGTCAATGGATCAAGGTAAATACAGTCACTGAAATGACGTTCTTTCGCTTCTTTACCAGGAAGTAAGCTTGCCGCATAGTTCCCGCCGACTTTAGCAGCCCCTGTACCTACGTGTGCTGCACGGTCGTATTCAGAAACGATGAAGTTTGTTGGTGTTAATCCACCTTTGAAGTAAGCTCCTACTGGCATTACAAAGATTGAGAAAATATATTCTGTTGCAGGACGTACCGCAACATTATTTCCTACCCCAATCATAAATGGACGGATATATAAGCTTCCTCCAGTTCCGTATGGTGGCAACCATTGTTCGTTCGCCTTCACCACTTTTTTCACGGCTTCAATAAAACGTTCTTCTGGAAATTCAGGCATGAGTAATCGACGGCATGAACGCGCCATACGAGCAGCGTTTTGGTCGACACGGAATAAGTTGATGCTACCATCTTTACAACGGTATGCTTTTAATCCTTCAAAACATTGTTGTCCGTAGTGAAGTGCTGTTGCTGCTTCGTCTACTTTTAAGACATTATCTTCAATCAACGCACCTTCGTCCCACTCGCCATCTTTGTAATAGCTGATGTAACGTAAGTCTGTTTTAATGTAATCGAATCCTAAATTATTCCAATCTAAATTTACTGTGTTTGTCATATAATCCCTGCTTTCTTAGATTACTCTACTGATTTATATTCCCCAGATGTTGTATCCATCTCTTCTAACTTTTTATCACTGGCATGATAGCGGAAGAATCCATAAGTTGAGGTGTTTGAATTCTCTACATGACGTACTTGTACATCAACCGAGTCATTCGTTTGTGCCTGAATGATAATCTCATAGTTCTCACCTAAAACGACATTTTTGCGTTTTTCGATTTCTGCAATGGCCTCTCGCGCTAAATTATTTGCATTACGTGTTGTATCACTTGTTGTCTCCTGCACGGCCGTTGTTGGTCGAGCCGTAGTAGACTCTCCTGCTTCAGCGTTATTTTTAGAAATTTGAACGACTGGAGCCGAGTTATTGGCTGTTTGCTCTGGTCTGCGAGAGCATGCCATTAACGCCAGTACAAAAACTGCGATTCCTAATCCTTTTAAAACTTTGCGATTCATTCATTCACCACCTTCTTTATTTTATCTATTCTATCACAATTTTTATAAAAAGTATTTTATCCTATGAATTTGTAATGATAATGAAAAATTTTATATAAATTTGGTTCTTTTCATTTCAAAAACAAAAAAACTCTAATGCAACACGAGTCACACTAGAGTTTCTTCAATTATTTAGCTAATTTTTCTTTGATTTCTTCAACATAGTTATAAACCATGTGTCCTGCTTGTCCGCCATCCCCAACAGCTGTTGTGATTTGACGCAATGTTTTTTGACGAACATCGCCCACTGCAAAGATTCCAGGAATAGAAGTTTCCATTTGCTCGTTTGTCACGATCCAACCTTCAGCATCTGTGATGTTTAAGTCTTTAAATGGGTCAGAAACTGGTAAAAGTCCCACATAGATGAAGACTCCATCCGCATCATGAGTAGTTACTTCGCCAGTATTCACATCTTTTACGCGAACACCTGTAATTTTAGAACCGTCTCCAACGAATTCTTCTACGACTGAATTCCATAAGAAGTCGATTTTTTCATTGGCAAATGCGCGGTCTTGCAATACTTTTTGCGCACGTAATTGGTCACGACGGTGAACAATCGTTACGCTCTTCCCGAATTGTGTTAAATACGTTCCTTCTTCGACGGCTGAGTCTCCTCCACCGATCACGAAGATTTTCTTATCTTTGAAGAATGCTCCATCACAAACTGCACAGTAAGAAACACCACGTCCAGCGTACTCTTCTTCCCCTGGCACTTCTAATTTACGGTGATAAGAACCAGTCGCAATCACAACTGCATAAGCGTAATAAGTTTTCTTGCCTGCAGTGATCACTTTAAGGTCGCCTTCTAATTCAATTTTAGAAACTTGGCCATAAGCATATTCTGCACCGAATTGCATCGCACCTTTATACATATTGTCGGCTAATTCTGGCCCAGAAATCGTAGGGAAACCAGGATAGTTTTCTACATCTGAAGTGTTTAATAATTCTCCACCAGGAACACCTTTTTCGAGGATTAATGTTTTTAAATTTGCACGAGAAGTATAAAGCGCTGCGGTCATCCCACCAGGGCCACTTCCGATAATGACTACATCATAAATTGTTCTTTCTTCCATCAGAGATTCTCCTT
>URWJ01000086.1 GCA_900551535.1 uncultured Granulicatella sp.
GTTGGGACAAAGATACTCAGCAGCGTATTCTCTTTCCACCACTGCAATAACACTACAATTACGACTGCAATGAGTTCTGGAATTCCAAATGGTGCGTTTATAAAGGAAATATCCTTTAAACAATAGACAACTAGAATCGTAATAATCGCTTGTGGTAAGACCGCCGAAATAAACTGCATGCGGGAGGATAAATTCTTTTGATTGCGGAGTACTAAAAATGGAAATAATCGAATCGCAAAAGTCACAACTCCACTAGTAATAAGAGCAAGAATAATATACGTACTACTCATTTTCTTCCTCCTTCATTTGTAGTTTCTCACGTTCGAAGATTGCAATTAAACCGATCATCGTTGTCGCTAATGCGCACACAAGGAAATATTGTTTCCCAACAAGAATTAACCAGAAAATGGCACTAATTCCCCCAATGATAAATGGGAAGTAACGGTCGGCCTTCTTCAATTGATTTACAAGAATCACGACAAAGAGTGCGGTCATTGAAAAATCGATTCCCTTTGTTGAAAACGGAAGGAATTCCCCGATGACGACTCCAATAATCGTTCCAAGTATCCAATAGCAATGGTTCAACAGCCCGACATAGACCATCACTTGTTCACTGCCTTCTCTCTTCGTTTGTTTCATCCCCACTAATAGCGAGAAGGTTTCATCTGATAAGGCGAAGATTAAATAAAATGCCTTCCACCCTAGTTTTTTAAATTCATCAATAAAGCTAACACCGTAAAACAACATTCTGGCATTAATAAATAAAGTCATTACTGCAATCATCCAAAAGCTCATCCCTGCGCTCATAAATGAGACAAGGGCAAATTGCATAGACCCAGCATATACAAATACACTTGAAAAAATAGAAGCCCATGCTGGAAATCCTTCTTGTGACATCAGGAGTGCAAATGCAATCCCTAAAAAGATATACCCGAAACAGATGGGTAAACTAATCTTAAATGCTTGTTTCAATTCGTTCATACATTCTCCTAAAAACAAAAAAAGATTGAAAGTCTGATATACCAGACCTTCAATCCCTTATTTTAACTTATTTTTATAAAGATTTAAATGTATTCACTACATTTTCTAGAGTGAAGCCTAATGTTTCCATTACTTTATTTCCGTTACCTGATAAACCGAAGCGGTCGATTGTCACAGTAGCCCCATCTAAACCAACGTATTGACCCCATCCGAAACTTGCGCCCATTTCAACGGCTACACGTTTACGAACATCGCTTGGTAATACTGATTCGCGGTATTCTTTAGGTTGTTCTTCGAATAAGTTCATGGATGGCATTGAAACAACAGATACATCAATTCCTTCTTCTGCAAGAACTTTTTGCGCTTCAATGGCAAGAGCTACTTCAGAACCTGTCGCAATCAAGATACCTTCAGGAGTATCGCATTTTTGTGGGCTAACCACATATGCCCCACGTTTCACACCTTCGTATGCTAATTCTTGGGAGTGCTCTAGAACTGGTAAGTTTTGACGTGAGAATACGAGTACTGATGGACGGTCTTTCGTTTCTACAGCCACTTTCCAAGCAGCAGATACTTCGTTACCGTCAGCAGGACGAATCACGTTTAAGTTTGGAGTTGCACGGAACGCAGCCAATTGTTCGATTGGTTCATGCGTTGGTCCATCTTCCCCTACTGCAATAGAGTCATGTGTATACACATAAATAGCTGGTAAGTGAGAGATTGCCGCAACACGCATTGCTGCTTTTAAGTAATCTGCAAATACGAAGAATGTACCGCCATAAGCACGGTTACCACCATGGAGTAACATACCATTCATCGCAGCTCCCATGGCAAACTCTCGAACCCCAAACCAGATATTTCTTCCACCGTAATTTTCATGCGAGAAGTCTGTATCTGCTTTATTCATTGTATTGTTTGATGAAGAAAGGTCCGCAGATCCACCCCAGAAGAATGTAATATGTTTTCCTAATTCTTGAATTGCAGCTTGGCTTGTCACACGAGAAGCCATTGCTGGGCTACCAAATTCATATGAAGGTAATACTTTTTCTAAATCTACTTCGATGTTTTCTGCAAAGCTATCTTCGAACTCTTTAGCAAGTTCTGGATAAGCTTGTTTATAGTCTTCGAATAAAGTTTTCCATTCGTTGTAGTCATTTTCACCTGTTTGAACTAATAATTTATCAAAACGATGTTGTACTTCTTCTGGAACTTCAAACGGACCATATTCCCATCCGTATTTTGCTTTTGTTGCAGCAATACCATCAGGTCCTAAAGGTGTCCCGTGAATTTTATTTGTTCCTTGATTTGGAGCCCCATAACCAATAATTGTTTTCACTTCGATAATCGTTGGTTTTTCATCTTGTCCTTGTGCTTCTTCAATAGCTTCAGCGATTTCGTCTAAGTCGTTTCCATCTTCAACACGAATATAGTTCCAACCTAAGCCTTTGAAGCGTTTCTTCACGTCTTCAGTGAACACTTTATTTAATGGTCCATCTAAGCAGATGTCATTTGAATCGTATAGTACGATTAATTTGTTTAATTTCAATGTTCCTGCTAAAGATGCAGCTTCATACGAAATACCTTCCATCAAGTCTCCATCACCACATAATACATACGTATGGTGGTCAACTACTGGGTAGCCTTCACGGTTGAATTTTGCAGCAAGGTGCGCTTCAGCCATAGCCATCCCAACAGCGTTAGCAAACCCTTGGCCAAGAGGACCCGTTGTTGCATCTACCCCATCTGTATCATGTACTTCTGGGTGTCCTGGTGTTTTACTTCCAAGTTGACGGAAGTTTTTCACATCTTCAATCGATAAGTCATAGCCTGATAAATGTAATAAAGCATATAACATTGCAGATCCATGACCTGCTGATAATACAAAGCGATCGCGATCGACCCAAGTAGAACGTTTTGGGTTTACTTTTAAATATTTAGACCAAAGTACATAAGCCATTGGTGCCGCACCCATTGGAAGTCCAGGGTGTCCTGAATTCGCAGCTTGAATCGCATCCATACTTAGTGTACGAATTGTATTCACTGCTAGTTGATCGGTTTTATCAAACATACAATCACTCCTTAAATATATTGATTCCTTTCGGAACTTACTCTTCTATTTTACTAATCCAAGACTGCTTTTGCAACCGTTATTTTTATGATAAATAAAACATAGTAAACCCTTGCAAAATACATATTTCCTTCACGGGTTCCACATATTTTTTGTAACAAAAAAAGGCTGAAATTTTCAGCCTTCTCTCATCTATTCTGCGTCGCGGTTATGCAATCCTTTTTCTTTTTGAATCGCTTTTAGTTTATCTGGAGTCACGTCATTTCCTTCTTCATCGACGATTTTTAATCCTTCGATGTGGTTACGCATGCCTCCACGAAAAGCTTCCAAATACTCTTGACGTAAGAGTTGTTGTTCTTTTTCTTCCGTTGGAGTCAATTTTCCTTCTTTTTTCTTTTTCGCTAATTCATTAATACGGTTTAATTTTTCTTCTGATAACATTTTTGTCATTCCTTTCCTTGGCTTCGTCTCCTAGTGTAGCACGAGACGACATTTTTTCCTAAAAATCTGAATTACATACGAACATTTGTTTGATTTCTGTTTACAAAGTGTGTTACACTAGTCTCAAAGAAGGAGATGTTCCGATGGCAAATTTAAAAGATTCAAGACAATTAGATGTATTACAGTTTATTTATAAAGAAGTTCAAGAGCACGGTTATCCGCCAACAGTGCGTGAAATTTGTAACGCCGTTCAGCTTTCTTCGACTTCAACCGTTCATGGTCACTTATCAAGACTTGAGAAAAACGGCTTAATTCAACGTGACCCAAGTAAACCACGTGCCATTGAATTAACGATGGCAGGTCTAAAAGCAATCGGCGCTAAATCAACGGCGATTCCAATGCTTGGTGTGGTAACAGCCGGTGAACCAATTCTTGCTGTAGAAGAAGCAAGTGACTTCTTCCCAATCCCACCAGAATTACAAAACGATGCAGATGATTTATTCATGCTTCGTATTAAAGGAGACAGTATGATTAACGCTGGTATCTTTGATGGTGATTCTGTCATTGTCCGTAAACAATCAACTGCCTCAAACGGTGAAATCGTCATTGCGATGACTGAAGAAGACACTGCAACTTGTAAGAGATTCTATCTCGAAAGCGACCATGTGCGCCTAGAACCAGAAAACGACACAATGGACCCTATCATCTTACCGAACTGTACGATTTTAGGAAAAGTCGTTAGCTTATACCGCAGTCGTATTTTCTAAACCAAACGAAAACCTCCGTCCAATCATGGGCGGAGGTTCTTTTTGATTTCATTACGCTTTTAATGTTACTTTCCCTATTTCTGATTTTCCTTCTACAGCACCTTCTGTAGCTACCATAATAGATTCCACTTTATCCATATTTGTAAAGAGCACCATCATCGCAGTATCTTTACCAGCTTCTTTTAACGCTTCTAGATCCACAGTTGATAGCACTGTATTTTCATCCACTTTTTGGCCAACTGTTACTGTTGTTTCAAAAGGTCCTCCTTTTAATTCAACGGTATCGATTCCCATATGCACAAGCACTTCTAATCCGCCAGAAGTTTGAATACCTACAGCGTGAAGTGTTGGAAAAACATTTACGACTTCCCCTTTTACTGGAGAAGTAATCACACCACTTGCTGGAATGACTGCAAATCCGTCTCCCATCATCTTCCCTGCGAATACTGGATCGTTCACTTGTGTAATTGGAACAATTTCCCCTCCTGCTAGTGCAAATACTGGCACTTCTTTTTCTACTTGATTCTTTTTAAAAAATCCAAACATTTTATCGTCTCCTTATTCTGGTTGAATGGCATGTAATGTATTTGAGAAAATCGAGCGTTTACGCTCCTTATCGATTTCCTTGTAGTAACTATATAAAATATCGACAATGACAAGTACTGGAAATTGCGGTGTAATTGCCGTTCCTTGTTCTAAGGCGTTCTTCATCGCAATCAGCACTAACTCGTCACAATCATGTTGAAGCTCCTCGCTCTTCTTAGAGGTAATCAGAACGGTCTTAGCTCCTTGTTGTTTGGCAATATTCACGGCATTCACAACACTCTCATTGGCAGACACCGTAATTCCAATCACAAGGCAATCTTCATCGACTAAAACGCGATTCATGAGCATCGTATGTAAATCCGTAATCGCTTCGCAAATCATCCCGAGTCGCATAAATCTAAATTTCATCTCTAGCGCTGCTAAACCCGAGCTACCTTGGCCGTATATATACACGCGCTTGGCCTTACTGAGCATGTCGCACACATGAATCAGTTGTGCTTCATTGATGAGCGAGAAGGATTTGGTTAAGAGATCAGCATAATCGTCTAGCACAATTTTGGTTAAATCATTATGCAAATTCGACTCTTCTTGTTTCCCTTTTTGATAGTCATAAATAAACTGCCTATATCCTTTATAGCCACACTTTTGAGCAAATCGTGTTAAGGATGGAATCGATACGAATAAACGTTTTGAGACTTCTTGCGCGGATAACGATTCATTTTCCGGAATGACTCCTAGAAAATATTTGGCAATCGTTTTTTCAATTGGCGTCAAAGTATCATAAATCGATTCAATCATCGGTGCTACTTTTTTCTCAAATGACAACATAACCTTTTCCCCTTTGCATTGCTACTTTCATTATAGCACAGGTTCCGGGAAAGATTTTGTCTTTTTTCAAAAAATAAAAGATGGACTAATCATTAAGACTAGTCCATCGATTGGTGAATTTACACGACTAATCGTCTACACCTAAAATTTCGTTAATATTGTTCTTGTAAAGAATTGCTTTCGCACCGTAAATGGCTTGAATACCACCTTTAACATCTAAAACATCTACGGCTCCAATATCTTTCAACGTTGCTTTATTTACTTTTTCAACGTCTTTAACAGATACACGTAAACGAGTGATACAAGCATCCACGTCTTCAATATTTTCTGCTCCACCTAGAGCTTCGATAATACGAACGCTATCTTGTTTCAAGCTATCGCGTGTTTCAACAACTGGTTTGTCATCTGATAATAAATCATCTTCAATACGTCCTGGTGTTGCTACATTGAATTGAGTGATGAACCATCTGAATACGACATAGTATAGACCACTCCAGATTAAACCAAATGGAATTTGTAATAACCAGTTTGTCTTATCGTTACCTTGTAATACCCCGAATAATGTGAAGTCGATAACCCCACCAGAGAATGTATTACCAATAGAGATATTAAGAATATCCGCAATGAAGAAACTTACCCCATCAAGGAATGCGTGAATAACATATAATACTGGACTTACGAATAAGAACATGAATTCGATTGGTTCTGTAATTCCTGTAATGAAT
>URWJ01000087.1 GCA_900551535.1 uncultured Granulicatella sp.
CAGCCTATATAAATTGAAAAACGACTCGCAATGCGAGTCGTTTTTTTGTCTTCTGTCTTTCTCTTGTAATCGGCTCCAAAGTGCAAAAGCTCAAGCCTTTCTCACTTTGTCCGCACGACTATTCTCTCACACCGCGCAGTAGCTTATTGATGTTCTTTTCATCATCCATGATTCAAGAACATCTAATAAGCCTTGTGGAAATCATTCACAGTGTGAATGATTTGGGAAATGAAATTTACAGAATATATAAAAAACGACTCACACTGTGAGTCGTTTTCGTGTAGTTGAACTCGAGCTCACAGGCCCGACGTCCACTTCCCAGAATATCCGCACGACTCGTTCCGAGTCCCTTGCGTTATTCTGGTCCAGTGGTTCGTCCCTGAGCGTTCGCTCTCGTATCCTTAATTTTCCATCAATGCTTGGTTAGCAGTGATAATAGCTAATTTGTAGACGTCTTCTTCGTTACATCCACGTGATAAGTCAGAGATTGGTTTGTTTAATCCTTGTAGGATTGGTCCGATTGCTTCGAAGTTACCGAAACGTTGTGCAATTTTGTATCCGATGTTTCCTGATTGGATTTCTGGGAATACGAATACTGTTGCTTGTCCAGCTACTGGTGAGTCTGGAGCTTTTTGTTTACCAACGCTTGGTACGAATGCAGCATCGAATTGTAATTCTCCATCGATGTTGTAGTTTGGAGCTAATTCTTGAGCGATTTTAGTTGCTTCAGCTACTTTTAATGCTTCTTCAGATTTAGCAGAACCTTTAGTTGAGAAACTTAACATTGCAACGTTTGGTTCGATACCGAATAATTCAGCTGTTTTAGCAGATTCAACTGCGATTTCAGCTAATTCTTGTGCGTTAGGGTTGATGTTGATTGCGCAGTCTGAGAATAAGTATTTCTTAGATTTGTCGCTGTTGATCATGATGAACGCACCACTTGTACGAGAGACACCTGGTTTTGTTTTGATGATTTGTAACGCTGGACGTACTGTGTCACCTGTTGAGTGAACCGCACCAGATACTAATCCGTCTGCTAAGCCCATGTATACCATCATTGTTCCGAAGTAAGTTACGTCACGTAATAATTTTTGAGCATCTTCTTCAGATACTTTACCTTTACGACGTTCTACAAAGCTTGCAACCATTTCTGCATATTTATCGTCTGCATAAGTTTCAGGATCGATAATTTCTAAATGAGAAATGTTAAATCCACGAGCGTTTGCCACTTCGTTAATTTGGTCTACATTCCCAAGTAAGATTGGTTTGCAAAGTCCATCTGCTAATAAACGAACCGCTGCACCAATAATTCTTGGTTCATCTCCTTCTGGAAATACGATTTTAACGTCTTTCCCTTTCACTTTAAGTGATAATTCTTCAAATAATTCCACGGATATCCCTCCAAAAATTTGTTATCTTAATAATACACTAAATACTTTTAAAAAAACAGTACAATGTTAAAACAATCATCAAAAAAACAGCTGTACTAGTTTAATCACACTTTGAAAATAGTACAGTTTCATTTCATAAAAATTTCTACTTAGCAAAACACGCCTTGTATGCTATACTTAGAGAGTATTTTAGTAAGGAGGAAGGCTTTGTGCGATCATATGCAAAAAAATTAATGGATACCGCTATTCTTGCTGGTCAAATCATGCTCGAATGCAATGCGGAATCGTATCGCGTGGAAGAAACCATGAACTATATTCTCTCCACTTCAAACTTTGAAACTTGCGAAGCCTTCGCGATGGCGACTGGAATCTTTGCAACGCTCGATGATGACTGCATCGATTCTATTACAGAAATTCGTCGTGTTCCAAATCGCGACACGAACTTGAACCGAATTTATAAGGTCAACGCAATCTCTCGTCAATTAGTGACAAAAGAAATTGACCTCGATACAGCTTATCAACGATTACAGGATTTAAAAGAATCAGAATATCCACAGTGGTTAAAAGACTTAGGCCTCATTCTGATGTGCGGGTTCTACGCTGCTCTATTTGGAGCAACGCCAATTGAACTCGTCATTGCATCAGTAGCAGCGGTTATCATGCCATTTATTTATAAGTTAGATCCGAAATTAAAATTAGGAACATTCGTGTTGAACCTCATCTCGATTATTCCAGCGATTGTCATTATCATTTTGATTCAGAAACATTTCGTTCCGGACGCTCGAATCGGCATCTCCATTGTAGGATTAATCATGCCGGCCGTTCCTGGAACCGCCATTACAAATGCCATTCGCGATACATTACGCGGAGACTACAACTCAGGAGCAGCTCGGGCAATTGAAGCGTTTGTGACGGCTCTTTCCGTCGCTATTGCTGTTGCTTTGGGACTCGTGTTAGCAGGAGGTGCAAACCCCTTATGATTTATCAAGTGATTAGTGCTCTCATTGCCGTCTACTTCAGTTGTATTGTCTTTGAAGCTCCAAAACGTCTCCTCATTCATATTTCGATTATTGGAGGCATTGGTTGGTTTGTATATCTCTTCTTCTTGGACAGTTCTGGATTACAACTAGCTACTTACTATAGCGGCCTTACAATTGCGTTTTTATCGCACTTAGCAGCACGCTATTTTAAAGCTCCCGTAACGGTATTTTTTATCCCTGGATTTTTCCCACTCGTTCCTGGTGCAGGCATGTATCGTACCGTATACGCCTTCTTTGTAGGAGATGTTGAAAAAGGAAAATTCTTCTTCGGTCAAACAATGATTACTGCCGGGATGATTGCACTTGCTATCTTTACGGTCGATTCAATCTTCCGTCTGTACTCGCATTGGCAATCTTCACGCCGTCAGTCAGCAAACTAAATAAATGAACTTGAAACTGCCAAAGATTTTCTTTGGTGGTTTTTTTATACTTAAATCGAAGGTTTAGAGATTAAATTCATTGCTATTAAAAACTTTAGATTCCGTCCCTTTGGGATATCTTCATGGTAGGGATAAGAGCTGTACCGGTTCGAGCCGAAGTCTCTCACCTACTGAGCCTCAATGAGTCTCTACGGAATAAATTCCTAGAGTCTCATATTCGCATCAGTTACCTCTCGCTCTTACTCCTACCATAGAATCCCAAGGGACTCCATCTTTTTTCATAGAATCAGTTTTCTCTAAACCTTCTATGTTTAAAAAGAAAATGATGTCGTTCTATATTTAGATTGTTACGAGGATGAAGATTGTCAATTCTCGTTTTAGTAAAGAATAAGTGATTGCGTATGGACAGATAGCGGGTTCTGTGGTTCAATAAATGTATCAGGGTGTCATAGCTCAGTTGGATAGAGCAAGCGTTTCCTAAACGCTAGGTCGGGGGTTCGAGACCCTTTGACACCGCTAGAAAAAATCCACTGGTTAAACCAGTGGATTTTTTGTTGATTATTTACAATTCTCTTCTACCCATTCAATAGCACGCCAGGCACGTCCTGAGATATCATTTCCATGATTTCCCTCTTCCAACGTAAACTTGAAATCACCTGCTTGAAATTTCGGCTCATAAAAATCTTTTAATGCTATCGTATTAGAAGTTTGGGCTGCTGTTAAATTCGTAGCAGTCGTTCCTTCTTGGTCCCCCACACTCATGTACAATTTTGGATGATCGGCTTTAAAGGGATGTTCTTTTAAATAGTCCAGAAAATCCGGATACCACAGCGACGAAGAGCAACTGAGGACAGTTCCGAATAAATCAGTGTTCACCGCTGCATACAGGCTGAATAATCCACCTAGCGAATAACCACCGATAACTCTCTTTTCTGCGCTTGACGCAAAACCATATTCACTCTCACAAAATGGAATAACATGTGTTACGAAAAACGAAAGATGTTCTGCAGCTTCCCCACCAAAATCCATCGGCATGGTTTCAGATGCCTGGAGAGGCCAAGGTGTATAATCATCTGTTCGATTATTTGCATTTATGAGTACAAAATTGAGTGCAGGTTGATGTTTGCGAATCCAATGATTAAAAGGCTCTTCGAATTGATCTCCATCTAAAAAATAAATGGTCGTTGCGTTTTTGACATTGGAACGATAAACATATAGCTTCACTCCCTCAATTTCTTGTTGGATCCATACAGAATTTTTAACCATGGCGATTTCCTTTCTACTGCTTATTCTCCACTATTTTAACAGTTTTCTGAGCAGTTGATAAGTCCAAACGAAAAGACGCCAGCGATAATCACTGACGTCTAAATGTTGTTAAATCAATTTAACGGACAATTTGTCCCGATTTTTGGTTCATAAATTCAAAGACTTCATCTTCATTGAATGGATTCCAGTCTCCAAAAACAGTATGTTTTAAAACCGAACTTGCAGTTCCAAAGTCAACAATTTGTTGGCTGTTCCAGCCTTTTAGTTTTCAAAATAGTATTAATATATAATACCACCTTCAAAAGGAATATACACTTAAATCTAAAATCCATTTTAAAAGTATTTATTACTTCCCGGTAAATTATAATAATAACTTTTAAAAGTTACGATCTTTTAATCTCCACCAAAATCTTTCACTTTTTGATTCCAAATTGGACGTCCTGCTAACAAATCGTTCAAATCACCAACTTTAACACCCTTAGAATAGAAGCCATCCAATAATCCTAATTTTTGGAATACCGCTTGTTTATATGCAATTTCGGCATTCCACTCTACAGTATCAATAATTTGTAAAGCTTTATGAAGCGCCTCCATCCCATCTTCCCCACCGGTGAGAATAACTACTCCATGGCTGTCTAAAAGATATTCTTTAGGTAGCGTTTGGTCTTTTCTTACTTTTTCAGAAACTAATTCTGCTAATTCTTGAGAGCAGTTCGGTTCAAAATCCAACACTTCAATAAATTTTACTTTCTGTGTAGCTTCTGTGAGATTTGGCATATTTAAATGACTTGTTGCCCAAAACATACTTTTCGGTGCGTGCGCATGGAAACAACATTTAATATTAGGATTAGCTTTATATACTGCAACATGCATATTTACTTCTCTTGTAAGATTACCATCTCCAGCTACAATCTCACGTGTTTCTGGATCTACAACTAATACTTGTGCAGCACTCACCTTTCCATGGTACGCTTCAGACATCATTGTAGGCGTCATAATCAAATAATCCTTACCATTCTTAGTAACTTTAAATGAAAAATTCCCTCCTGCAGTATTTGTATTTTTTCTATAATAAGTCATTTCAATAGCTTCTGCCATATCTTTTCGTTCTTGTTCAAATAAAATTCTTCCACTTGCCATTATTTTCACCTTCATTTTTTTATTGATATGAACTCAAATCCAAATAATCTCACTATCATACCTAATGCCATTGAGCTAACTAACATCACGATATTATCTGTTTTCAATCCTATGAAGAATAGTAAACATGCAATAAATAAGATTAAATTCCATATAATTTTTACCATATTATTTACCCTCTTCAACATAACGTTGTGAAGGTACTTTTTCATTAATCATGATCTTATATGTCCAATAGAATAATCCAATAAAAATAATAACACCAATAATGGCTAAGAAATTAGTATTAAAGGCTTCCGCGAATAAAATTCTAAATTCTGGACCTTCAATTGAAGACCATGTAATCATTGATGCTCCCTTAAAGTCAACTGCTCCTGTTTGTTTACCTAAGTTTGTAAGAATTGGAGCTAGATAAGTTGCTCCGTATAGATATAAAGGAGTGTAAATAATCCCTAAGACAATCATACGATATAAATTACCACCTGTTAGAAGCAAACCACCAACTGCAATGGAATAGTTAATAATTCCTGCTATAGGTAATACAACGTTACCAGGCAATACAAGTGACCATAACAAAATAATCGGAACAAGAATAATTGCTGTTACCCAAACTTCACTACGCCCTGCCAAAACAGGCCAATCAAGTCCAATAAAAACTTCTCTATCCTTAAATTTACCTTTCATAAATTCAGACATAGCATCAGCTAATGGTGATAAAGCTTGCATAAATAACTTACTAATCATTGGAAAAAGTGCCAATGCTGTTGCAACTTTTACTGCCAAACTTAATGAACCTGAAACACCATATGCCCCTGCGAGACCTAAAAGTAAGCCAATAATGAAGCCCATTACTGAATTTTCTGAGAAAATACCGATTTTATTTTTCAAAGCAACTGTGTCTGCTTTCTTATTAAAGAATGGAATTTTATCCATTAACCAGTTCACTGGCATCATCAATACTACAGCAATATTCATAAAGTGTGTCACAGTAACAAGAGGGATTCCTGTAAGATCTTCAATATGTTTTTGGAACATATCGCCCATTTTTAATTCTAAAACAACTTGAACAACCGCAACAACGAATCCTGCCCATAATTGGCCAGTTACA
>URWJ01000088.1 GCA_900551535.1 uncultured Granulicatella sp.
TCTAATAGCAAACAGTAAAACTCCCAGCTTTCACTTTCGTGAAGGTTGGGAGTTTTTGTTGCCTTATTTTGTTAAGTTACGGATGTTTTTGAAGATGTCTTTATGGTTTTCAATCTTCGTATCATTTCCGATAACGACAAACGCGTTTTGGTCCATGATGGCTTTCATCGTTGGAGCGTATGCGCGTACCTTTTCAGGAGTTACAGCTAAGATTTCATCGCGGAACTGTTGCACTTTCTCTTGCGTTAGATGCGTGAAGTAACGCGTGAAGGCTACTGCCCCTTTTTGAGCGGCTGAAAGTGGACGGTCAATCGTGCTGAATGTCCCAATCAAGTTCTTTTCAAACTCCGCTTGAGATAAGTTGAAGTTTTCTAAGTACTCTACTTGTCCGTCGTAACGTTCAAGCGTTTCAACGATATTCGGGTCGCGGTAAGAAAGACCTGCGACATCTCCTTTATCGGTAATCACACTCATACCGCCGTATGCCCCACCTTGAACACGAACCGTATTCCATAAGTAATCAAGTCCTAGAACGGATTTCAAGAATAAGTTCATACCGTTCACTGGAACACCAAGAAGCGTTTGGTTATATCCTTTTGCGACATAGTTGATTTCTTGCGCTGTCTTGAACCCTTCGTTTAACACTTCCACTGGATTTGTGAAGGCTTGTTTTTCAACTTTGTGGTTTCCAAGATGCTTGAAGAAGTCCTCTGACACTTGTTTGAAGTGGTCGAAGTCAACTTTACTTCCGACAAAAGTTGCCACTAGTTGGTCTGTTGTTAAAATGGTTTCTAACACAGCTTTCAAGCGGTCGATAAAGGCTTGAGGGTTGGCGTCAAAACCAGCCACCACATCGCAAATAAAGTCGTAGTAGTCGATTCCTTCAAGCGATTGTAAGTATTTCGCGCCTTCGTAGTAGTAAGATTCTAAACGACGAAGTGCCGCCACGTGTGAACCATAGTTGAAGTTCATCTCTAAGTCAGCTTTCACATTGAGTAAGAGCTCTTTAATCTTCTCAACATCGTCTAAGTTTGAACGGTGAACCACTTCTTCAATCAAGCTTAAGAGTTGTGGTTGGTATTCAGACAAGGCCTTACCGCTCACGGTGAATTTAGGATAGTAGATGTTGTCCGCTACTGATTCCGTGATGACCGTCGCATTTGTGCCGATGCCTCCAGTGTAGAAGTCGATTTCTGTGCTGAGGGCTTCGTCTGTGAAGTTTTCGGTTCCGACTTCCCCTAGTACTTCCGTTAAGAAGGCCACGACTGGAATATCTTCTGTCTTCACGCCTGATAAATCGAAGTAATACTTCACGTAAGAAATGCCGGCTGTGAAGTCTTCATAGTGTAAGAAGGTTGGTTTGCCTTCTGATGCTTCCACTGTTAATGGGAGTGGCTTCACTTCGCGGTCGATATCTTCAATCGAGAGTTTTGGTAATTTCGCCAAATCCTCTTCCTTATCTGGAGTCGTTTGACGTTCTAGGAGTTGTTGCGTTTGTTCCACAAGAGCTGCCACTTCTTCGTCAGATAATGACGCTTTATAGGCTGCTAACTCTTCTTTCAACGCTTCATCTTTGCGGTCGCCTAGTCCTGGTTCTGGCGCTAACGTGATAACCGCTGCATGCGTATTGTCGAGTAATGTTGTTTGGATTAAACGTTCGAAATAGCCGTTTGCCATTTCTTCTTGCATCTTATCTAACACGCGTTGGTATTCAAACGTTGCGAATACATCCCCGCCGTATAACCAGCTTGTAAGTGAGTTGAGTGAATACAAGATTCCTTTAGGAGTTGCCCCTTCCAGCGCTGTTAATTCTTTATAACGGAACGCTGCTTTATTAAGAGCTGCTTGAATCGCTTTTTGCGGAATACCTTCAGCGACTAAACGTTTCAACTCGTTTTCGATAATCGATACGAATTGGTCTTTAGCTTCTGGATTAGTGTCTTTTAAGACAATTTCAAAGATTGGTGAATATGTCGCTGCACCAAATCCACCAGACACATCAGAACCAAGGCCTGATTTCAAGAGAGCTTTCTTAATTGGAGCCGTGTTAGACCCAAGAAGGAGTTCATCTAATACGCCAAGCGCGATGAGTTCTTCAGAGTTTGTGCCCTTACCTGCTGCCCAAATGTACGCTAAGAGCGATTTGTTTTCAGTAGGCTCGTCTTTAGAAATCGAGAATTTCGCTTCTAATTCATGACGCGCTTCGAAAGGTGTTTGTTCAACAGACTCGAATTCGTACTCTTTTGCTTCAAACGCATCGAAGTACTCTGTCAATTGCGCAAACGCAGTGTCTAAGTCTAAGTTTCCGTAAAGCGTCACACGCGCATTGCTTGGGTGATAGTACTTGTCATGGAACGCCACGAACTCTTCTTGCGTTAACGAAGGAATCGCAGCAGGCATCCCACCAGAAATATGTTTGTAGACGGTATCTGGGAATAACGTTGGTTCAAACAGACGGTATAATTCAGAGTCCGCTTGTGAGAACGCCCCACGCATTTCGTTATACACCACGCCTTTGTAAATCAATTCATCATCGGCGTTTTCTAAGTGATAGTGCCATCCTTCTTGCATCAAGATTTGTGGATCATGCTTGAAGTTTGGATAGAATACCGCATCTAAGTACACAGACATCAAGTTGTTGAAGTCTTTTTGGTTACGAGACGATACCGGATAAACCGTCTTATCAGAATAAGTCATCGCATTTAAGAATGTATTCAGTGAGCCTTTTAATAATTCTACGAATGGCTCTTTGGATGGATATTTCTTCGAACCATTTAACACAGAGTGCTCGATAATATGCGCAATCCCGTTATCATTATACGGTGGCGTACGGAACGCAATATTGAACGCCTTATTATCGTCTTCGTTTTCAAGGTATAAGACCTCTGCGCCAGTCTTATCATGTTTGTACAAATAACCGACAGAACGAATATCTGGCAAGTCTCTTTTTTCAACTAAAGAGTACCCTTTAAAATTCTTTGTCATAAAATTCCTCCTTCAAGGGTTTTCACCCATTCTACCACTTTTAGCGCAAAAAAAGAAGATAAGGGGGCTCTCTACTTCTCCTATAGAATAAAAAAACTCAAAAGTCACTCATCACAGTGAATTTTGAGTTTTAGGGTTTGTATTCATAAAAATTTTATTTAACTGGATACTTCTTAAGATTCTTTACTAATTTTTTAGCAATGATTTCATCAATATCCATATCCAACTTTTCAGCAAGTGTATAACAATAGATTAAAACATCGGCTAATTCTTCTTCTATATCTTCACGTTTTTTCTCCACGACAGATTCTGGGCCAGTCCATTGGAAGATTTCTAATAATTCAGCAGCTTCAATGGATACTGAAAGGGCTAAATCTTTCGCATTATGGAATTGTCTCCATTTATGATCATCGTGAAACTGATTAATCAATTTCATACTAGGATTATTTTCATTTGCCATTATTTTTTTCTCCTTGTCTACGCATTAATTCTTCTTGAAGTGCTGGGTCTACAGCATAAATATAAAGTCCCTTCACTCCACGAGTCAATAGTACATTCAATTCATTTTTTAATAGTCTTTCCCCGAACTTTTCTTTCCTTCCATCCGATAAAGTTCTATTTCTGACTGCTTTTTCATTCTTACTATTTTCCGGAACAAACTGAATTTTTCCATCTCTAAAAACTACAGATGGTCCAATTATCACGCCTACATAGTTTAAATCAAATCCCTGAATTGTAAAAGTCGAACCTACTTCACCTATTGTTTGCGGCTGTTCTGCCCATGCTAAGGATTTATAATTGATTGATTTTTTATTCTCTTTCTTCAACTGTAAATTCCATGGCATCGACCAATCTCCAATGGTAACATCCCAAGTACCTTCCTCTTTTTTGTTACCACTGTATTCCCAGTCGAATGTGGCAACTATTCTAGACAATCCAATATCTTCATTTTTGTTTTTTTCTGCAATTGCTGTTTCTAGTTCTTGAGGTGATTCAAAAATACGTAAGTCATACCCTAACTCATCGTGAGGAATTGGTCCAACTTCTTGTAAATCAATAATATTTCGAATCCACTGCACAGTCTCTTTACTTGAATGAATTCGCATTTGATTCTTCAATTCAATATAATTGTTTTCGTTTTGACACATTCCCTTATATTTGTCTAAGAGTTCATCTTCCCAAATTTGTTCAGTCGAAAGTATTTGATTTTCATCAAAAACAATCACCACTACTCTGGCTTTCTCTAGAAGATCATCTAATTGATTTTTCCCTCTATAAGATTGTTTACCTTGTGTCCATAATAAATGAGCTTCATCTACAATAACAACATCAACTGGATTTTCTGATGAATGGTTGTTAATAAAACTAGTCGGTTTCTGAACATACTGCTCTTTGATACCTAGTTTTTTTGCAATTTCTTTGTAAACTGTCAACTGTTGTTCATGATTGACTAGTAGATATGTTGAAATTCCACTAAAAACAGATTCACCCTGCTCTTTTTTACTTTCTCGGAACAAATCATAAAAGAGATTACTCATTAGAACTGTTTTTCCAGAACCAGCCTCACCATTTACCATAATTAGTTGGTGCGGAGTATCTTTTCTAGTATTAGCTACATTTTCAAAAATCTTGAGCATAATTCTATCTTTTGTTTGTAACTGTTCTTGAGTTAATTTATGAAATGGAGAAGCTTTAAAAACAGCTGCATCCTCTATCCGTCTACGTGTTGGAAAAATAGTATTATTCTTTCGATGTAACTCTCCCCATATTTTTGAAAAAATCGGCTCCATCTGTTCAGATGTGTAATACTCATTCTGTTCATTCGTACGACGATTATAGACCTGTTTAATAGCATCCACACTACTTAAGTAATGCATCAATTTATTTTCAATGTCGAGTGTCAGAGATTTGTTAAATAACTCATGTCCAATCACAAACATATTTGCATTATCTATTCTCGATAATTTCTCCCAATCTTTCCGCTTCTTACTTCCTTGCTTAAGATGTTGGTCTGTACGACGTCTGATATCAGTCGTTTCACCTATATAGACACAAACCTTCTCTTTTTCTGGATGATGAACAATATAAACTGTTGGATAATTAAAAATTAATTTCTCATGTTTTTCTTGAACTCCATCATAATGAGGTTCCATTTTATGTTCATACTTTAATTCGTATATAACAGGATTTGCGATTCTTTCCACCATCAAGGCTCCTTTTTTCGTAGTAAATTAATCATAATACGAATTAAAGCAGTTTTCAATTTGAACTTCTAACTTTTATCGTATTTATCCCATGAGAATCTTAAAATGTCTTCTCTTTCAGCTTTATCTCAATCTCATATCCATTTTGTCGAGCTAATTCCACAAGCGTCATAATAGTTGGATTATGATGTCCTGCTTCTAATCTTGCTAAAAAGGCTCTCTTTACTTCTAACTTTGCTGCAAATTCTTCCTGTGTCAATTGATGATTGATCCGTAATCGAATCATCCTCAAAGCCACTTTTTGAAGAGAAACTTCTCTAAGTAAGTCTTCTTCGAAATTAGGGTAAATCGATGAGAACTTCATGAACTTTTTTGTTAAATAAATAAGAAGTCACTACCATCCACCCCTTCTTTAGTCCTTGATACAGGTATTTTTAACCAGCGTTTTCCTTTATAATAGTATCCCCATTTTTCGAGCAATTCTGGCGTCACGCCTTCATCTTCTAAGATTTTATAGACTGCCGCTAATTTAATCATCTCGCTATATTCAAGCGTCTCTAAACGATCCACTTTCTTTTTATCAACCCTAAATTTCTTACCCATACCTATTACCTCCCTATGACCTAAATGTAACATATAAGTTACGTAACTTATATGTTACATTTTGCTTTTTTCTAGTACTATTTTGCTAAAAATATTTACGGTCTTTTCATACGTTATTACCACTAAATCGTATTCATTATTTCCCAGCTTTTCCTAAACAAAAAAGAGTAGCTATTGCTACTCCTTTTTGTATGATGTCGTATGTTTCTAACGTAACGAATAGTGATTATTATTTTCGTCTGAATAAATCACCATATTCTTCAATTAGTTTTTCTAAATTCTTTCCTCTTCTTAGATTAATAATAAATTTCTCTAAAATAACTTGCTGATACATTTTATCAGTCTTAAGGAAATTACTGATACTAGTAACACGTTGTTTTTCATATTCTGATTCATATAAATCATTGATATGAACAATCAAATCATAAAGCAGATCTTCAATTTTTTCATCGATGTCATCGCCATGATAGTTTGAAATAAAATATCCGTATTCGAATTGATCTAAATCATTTTCAATGCT
>URWJ01000089.1 GCA_900551535.1 uncultured Granulicatella sp.
GGCAACTCGTATTAAACCCGAATCAATTGAAAGTGAATGGGGATTTGGTAACGGGAACTGCAACGCTGGAAGCTGGAACGAAGCACGAGAAAGTCTTTTTCTACTATTTGCTAGAGTCGGAATCTGAGCAACAAGCCTTCTTGCAGTTGCATGAAGTAGTCCGAGTTACGGTGGACGGGACTATAGAAGAAATAGAGCATGCACGCAATAAAGGGAACTTCGATGCGAAAAACTATTATCTGAGTCTTGGTGTGCTGCACGCTTTGAAGGTTGAGCGATTGAATTCCAGTATGAAGCCAGTCCCAGGGTTCTGGAGCTTTGTGGAACATCTTCGCTCTTGGTTGTTGCAAGTGGTACGTTCTCAAAAAGACAGCCGCATTAAACAATATACGCTTGCCTTACTCTTAGCGGACCGAAGTGGATTTAGCGAAGAAGAGTGGGAACAATACAAGCAACTGGGCCTCTTGCATCTCTTAGCGATTTCGGGATTACATATCTCCTTAATGGTCGCTTGCATCGAACGGCTCTCTTGGCGAAGCGGCATTACTAGAGAGAAAACGCGGGGCTTACTGGTGCTTTTTGTAGTGCTCTACGGATTAGTGATTGGTTGGAATATTAGCGGTACTCGTGCTATTGGAATGGTGTTGTTAGGCGTCTTATCCAAACCGTTCATCAAGAAACGGGCAAGCATGCAGATGGACTGCTTACTCTGGATGGCGATAGCGTCTATTCTGGTTTGGCCAGGGATTCTTTTAAATGTAGCCTTTCAACTAAGTTATGGATTAACGGCCATTATTATTTTTCTCTCGAAATGGCAACGCGCTATCTTACCACGCATTCGTGCCAATGTGTGGGTACCGATTGGGATGAGTCTTGTCGCATTGCCGCTTGTTTGCCAGTATTTCTTTTATTGGAATATACTTAGTATTTTTTTAACCGCGCTTTTTTCGATGCTATTTGAAATGCTGCTATTTCCATTGCTAACAACCTATTTATTCGCAGTATTGTTAAGTTTTGCGCCTCTAATAGAAGTTCTAACAACGGTTGGAGAAGTGATTCTCTCTGGGGTCTCAAAGGTTCTTACCTTTTGTCAGCAGTTGTCGTTTACGAAATTCACGTTGGGGATTTGGGACAAGTGGGAAGTAGCTCTCTATCTAACAATTCTTATTACTATAGGAATTTTATTCGAGCGACGAAGGATGACGATGAAAAAAGGCGTTCTTGGGGGATTAGCCATACTAGCGCTATTAATTGAAGTGCCGTATCACTGGGGAACAGAACTTGTGATGGTGGACGTTGGGCAAGGAGACTCCATCCTTCTTTTAGCACCGGGGTGGAATCAGGCGACGCTTATTGATACGGGAGGTCTCTCTGATTTTAAAAAGAAAGAGGCGTGGCGGCACAGGAAGAAAAAAGACCAAGGAATCACGACTGTTGTGCCAGCCTTGCAAGCAGAAGGCCTAGCAGAACTCTCGCAAGTCATGCTATCTCATGGGGACGAAGACCATGTTGGAAACTTAAAAGCCATCGCAAAGCACCTCACTATTCGGCAACTCATTATCGGGAAAGGAATGGAAACAATTCCACTGATGCAGGAGATGAAGAAGAAGTATCCAAAGATTCAGTGGCGATTGGTGCTGGCAGGAGATGAATGGAAATGGAATGAGACGACTTGGAAGCTGCTATGGCCAAAAGATTTGTCTCATGCGGAAAACGAAGACTCAATACTGGCACTAGTGACAGTGATGAAGCAGACCATTCTTCTGACGGGAGATGCCTCAGAGAAGGTGGAAGAGGCTGTCGTTAAAGACAATCCACACTTGCAGTTCACTATCCTTAAAGCGGGGCATCACGGGAGCAGGACATCGAGTGGAGAGGCGCTGCTCAAACTTGTTCAGCCAAGGCTCGCGTTCATATCGTGTGGGAAGCACAATCACTATGGGCATCCCAGTCCAGAGACTTTGGAGCGCTTGAAAGCTACTGGTGCTATCATTTTCCGAACGGACCAAGACGGGCAAATTCGGCTTCGGTTTACCCGCGAAAAATTAGAAGTCACAACGAGGCTTACGAAACGGAAAAAAGAATTGAAACAATAGACAAAGACTCGTTTTCAAGATAAACTAAAACAACAGGAGGCGAAAAAATGGAATTTGAGAAACAGCTCAATCGAATTAAAAAAGGGCAAGTCAGTCTGGTTTATCTCGTTCAAGGGAAAGAACCGTACTTACAAGAGCTTGCGCGTAAAGTATTTTTGGACACCATTGTCGCTCCTGAAGATCAAGACTTGAACGTGGGACGATTCAATATGGATGAAGTGTCCGTTCAAACCGCGGTTCAAGATGCCGAATCTGTGCCATTTTTTGGAGACCGCAGATTAGTCATGATTGATAATCCAACGTTTTTAACAGGGGAGAAGGAAAAGAAATCCATCGACCATCAGTTAGACCGACTCCAAGCGTATTTAGAAAATCCGATGGATAGTTCGGTGATGGTTTTCTTTGCGCCGTACGAAAAGTTGGACCAACGTAAGAAAATCGTGAAGCAGTTGAAGAAGGTTGCCGTTCTTCTGGATGCAAGCGAACTCTCAGAACGCGATGTGAGACAATACATCAAGGACTATTTACGTTCGCAACAATATGGCATTCAAGAAGAGGCGTTAAACACTTTACTCCTCAAGACACAATACTCGCTTACCACTTGTATGAAAGAGCTTGATAAATTAATGGTTGCCGAAATTGGAACGTATTCCATTCGACTTGAAACGGTCGAGGCGTTAGTGGCTAAAACCTTGGAACAAAGCATCTTTGATTTTGGAGAAGCCATCCTGAACAAAGACAGCAAACGTGCCCTTCAAATTTATCATGACATGTTATTGCAAAAAGAAGACCCAATCAAAATGAACGCGATTCTATTAGGCCAATTCCGCCTATTGCTTCAAGTGTCGTATTTGAAAAAAGCCGGCTACCAAGAACCCGAAATTCAAAAGACACTCGCGGTGCACCCGTATCGCGTCAAACTCGCGCTGAACCAATGCCGCCGCTACGGAACACCATTATTGGAAGCAGCCTTCCAGCAATTAGTCGAAACCGAGTACGCATTGAAGACCAGCGTCGGCATCAAAGAAATGCAATTGGAATGGTTCATCCTCCAATTTTGCGGCCAAAGAACGTTATAATTAGTCTGTTTGAAACGTCGATATCTTATTAAAGATTTCGGCGTTGAGTCGTTTGTAAATAATTATCTAATTTTAATTAAAATTTGAGTTGAATTAATAATAATATGTGGTACAATGTATATACAATTGAGGAGGGGTTAAAATGAGTACAATTTCATTACGTTTAAATAAAGAAGAAGAGCGCCTTTTTAAAAATTATGCAGACTTTACCGGAGAAGGATTAACAACCCTATTAAAGAAAGCACTAACTGAAAAGATTGAAGAAGAATATGATTTACAAGCTGTAAAAGAGTACGAAAGTGCTAAAGCAAATGGAGAAGTTATATTAGTTGACCATGAGGAATTCTGGGGAGACTTATAATGAGGTACACACTTTCTTATGATGAACGTCTCAAAAAGAAAATTAAAAAATTAGATAATGGAACCAAAGTAATCTTAAAAAAATGGATTGAAAAAAATTTGATGGACTGTGAAGAGCCTAGAAGCAAGGGGAAACCTCTGCGTGGAACTTTGTCAAAATATTGGAGATATAGAATTGGAGATTATAGATTAATTGTAGAAATCGAAGATGACCAATTAAAAATTATAGCATTTGAATTTGCTCATAGAAGCAGTGTTTACAAATTTATGAAATAGGAGAAACCAAATGGAATTATTAATTGTTATCATCGCTGTTGTTTTAGTAGCGGTAATCGCCTTTGCGTTCCGCACAAAGCCAAATACCAGCGGAGCGGTGGAACAAACACCATCAACACAAGAAAGTACACCAGTAGAAGAAGCGTACATCCCAGAAGAATTAGAAGAGTACTTACGCGAATTGAAACGCAATGGACAACCGATTAAAGCCATTCAAAAATTACGTAACGTAACAGGAATGAGCTTGTCAGAAGCTAAACAATTTGTCGACGACATTATCATTTAACAAAAGCAGAGTGCCTGAGCAGGAGACTAAACACCTCCCTTGGGCACTCTTTTTTTTCGGCACCTTCGAATTTATAAGTTTTTTGCACCTTTTCGTTCCCCGGGCACTTTTTCTTTTTCCCCTCCGCCTTTGAATTGATCGGGCTTCTTTTTTTATCTCTAATAATATACGCCTTACGGATAGCGCGTTAGAGTAGAACACAAACGAAGAACTCCCTGGATTTCATCGTCATCATAATCGTGTTCCAGCAAGCAATGTGAATTACTGAGGGTTAGGGATTGATCTCTTACCCTCAGTTTGAAGCTTGCTAGACTTGAGACTTCGGCTCAAGTCGGTGCAATGATTATGATAACGATGAAAAAATCCAGAGGAGTTCGAAGAAAGTGTTCTAATCTTTTCATTTGTTACCCGTAAGGCGTTCTTATTTCAGAGCATAAAAAAAGAGCCCGAGATCAATTCTCAGGCTACATATTATTTGCTTAATTTTGCAGCAAGACGTGATTTATCACGAGAAGCTTTGTTTTTGTGGATTAATCCTTTAGAAGCAGCTCCGTCGATTGCTTTGTGAGCAGCACGTAATAATTCTTCAGCATTTTCAGCACCTTCAGCTACTGCAGCTTCAAATTTTTTGATAGCAGTACGCATAGCAGAAGTTTGAGAGTTGTTTGCTAGTGTTGACTTTTTGTTAGTACGAACACGTTTGATTTGTGATGCGATATTTGGCAATGGGTTCACCCCTCTTTCATTTAACATGTATAATCACTGATCAGTTGTTTCCAACACGAACTATTATACAAAAGTCCTACTTGAATTGCAAGCAAGGTATTGTGAAAGAACAAGACAGACAAACGGTAAAACTCCCGTAATGATGGTATACTAGAAAAGAAAGAGGTGAAGTCATGGATCAATTTAAATTAGTGGCTCCTTACGCACCAAATGGAGACCAACCTCAAGCCATCCAAGAACTCGTCGATGGCATCAATAATGGGGTTAAAGAACAGACCTTACTTGGGGCAACCGGAACAGGGAAGACGTTCACGATTGCCAATGTGATTCAAGAAGTCAATAAACCAACGCTCGTATTAGCGCATAATAAAACATTAGCCGGCCAGTTGTACGGAGAGTTGAAAGAATTCTTCCCGGACAATGCGGTCGAATATTTTGTGTCGTACTATGACTACTATCAACCAGAGGCGTACGTTCCTGCCAGCGATACGTATATCGAGAAGGAATCGAGCGTCAACGATGAGATTGATAAATTACGTCACTCGGCCACAAGCGCCCTTCTAGAACGTCGTGATGTGATTGTAGTGGCGTCCGTGTCTTCGATGTATGGTTTAGTAAACCCGGAAGATTACCGCGACCATGTATTGTCGCTTCGTGAAGGCATGGAAATCGAACGTGATGACTTATTGCGTCGATTGGTAGAAATGCAGTTCGAGCGTAACGACTATGATTTCCGCCGTGGAACATTCCGTGTTCGTGGGGACGTCGTTGAAATCTTCCTACCAGGAAATGATGCGACGGCCTTTCGTATCGAGTTCTTCGGAGATGAAATCGAAGCGATTAAAGAAGTCGATGTGTTGACGGGTGAAATCAAAGCCACTGTGGAACACGTGCCAATCTTCCCAGCAACGCACTTTGTGGCGAACGAAGACCAAATTTCACGGGCCGTGGCTACGATTAAAGAAGAGCTTGCGGAACGACTCAAGGAATTACGAGACGATAACTTACTGCTAGAAGCACAACGCTTGGAGCAACGTACGAACTACGATATCGAAATGCTCCTAGAGATGGGCTACTGTAACGGGATTGAGAACTACTCCCGTCATATGGATGGCCGACGTCCAGGACAACCACCGTATACTTTATTAGACTTCTTCCCGAAAGATTCGCTCTTCGTGGTCGATGAGTCGCATATTACGATGTCACAAATTCGTGGGATGTATAACGGGGACCGTGCTCGTAAGGAGCAGTTAATTAAATACGGCTTCCGCTTGCCAAGTGCCTTGGATAACCGTCCATTGCGCTTTGAAGAGTTCGAGGAACGCGTGCCACAAATCATTTACATTTCGGCAACTCCGGGGCCTTACGAGTTATCGCATACGCCAACGGTTACCGAGCAAATCATTCGTCCAACAGGCTTGCTCGATCCACCTGTGGAAGTTCGTCCAA
>URWJ01000090.1 GCA_900551535.1 uncultured Granulicatella sp.
AGCTTGCAAAGTGTCATCGTGAATCATTTACTGAGTTGGTTCTGTAGAAATACCACTTGTATCTGGTGTTTGCGGTGTCATCACCTTTGGAACTAAATCAACCGTAAATGTAGTACGGCCGTCACTCCAAGGGACACCATATACTCAACCTGAGTAGACCCAATCTTGCTTGCCTTCTTCAAAGGCTTTTGAAGACTCATCTAATTGTTTTCTCATATATTCGATAGCCTCTTGGTAAGTTTCAAAATCTTTATTACTATTACCTAACGGAATTAAACGATAAGCTGCAGTCGTCACTTCCGTAGTTTCCGTAGTAGCAACTGTAGAAGTAGACGTTACAACGTCTCTTTGAACAGTCGTTGACTCGGTTGAAGTGACTTCGGCTGATTCCTTTGTTTTTGGCAAGGATTTGTCAGTGGTTGGCGTCTCCTGACTTGCTGCGACAACCGCCTTTGTTTCTTGATTTGGTTTTTCAGGCGCGACTTTCTTTTCCTCTGTGGTTACAGCTTCTGTTGTTGGAGTTTCTACCGTTAATGTGGTCGAAGACTCTTCAGATTTCTTTTGAGCAACTTCTTTTTTTTCTGATTTCTCGGAATGATTTGGAGAATATGACGATGTGGCATCTGTCGTTTGCATTTCTACAACTTGAGTGACTTTTGGCAAAGGACTCAAATCTTGAGATAGCGCATATACTCCAGCAAGCATTGCTAAAGAAAGTCCTAATGTAATCCCTAATTGACTCGCTAACCCCAACGATTTGAAAGCTTCTTGAATTTTAATAAAAATTGTCTTAATCGTCATTGTTTATTCTCCTTTCCGTTTTTATTTAAACCATTATATCATAAATTTCATCATTTCAGAACGAAAAAACCATGATATCACAAATTACATTATTGTTACAACAATATTTCTAAGTCATTTGTGAAAAAATTTTTCGGAAAAGAATTCGAATTTTTGGCTATTTTTCAGTAGAACCACTTTATTAAAAATCATTAAAAACAGGCAAATAACCTATTCAATACTATAATAATCCTGCAAAAATCTGAGCCCCTACTAAGGTAATAATCCCTGAGATCACGATAGATAACCCACTCATCGCACCTTCGACTTCCCCTAATTGCATGGCACGTGCTGTCCCAATCGCATGGGAAGACGTTCCAATCGCAATCCCTTTTGCAACAGGATGCGTAATTCCTGTTACCTTACAGATAATTTCACAGAACATATTTCCTAGAACCCCTGTCAGGATAATCACCGCTACAGTAATTGTCACATAGCCACCTGCCTCTTGAGACAAGCCCATTCCAATGGCAGTCGTAATGGATTTTGGCAATAAGGTTACGTATTCTTCGTGCGTTAATTGGAAAAGTAATGATAACACCCAAACCGTAAATAGACTCGTCAATACCCCTGCACTAATTCCTGCAAAGATAGCGCCTTTATGCTTTTTCAATTGCTCGATTTGTTGATACAACGGAATCGCTAAGCAGACCGTTGCGGGCGTCAATAAATAGCTTAGATTATCTGCACTCGCATAATAGCTATCGTAGTCGATATTAAAGGCATTTAATACGATAATGACGAAAATAATCGCTACAAGCAGCGGATTGAAGATTGGCCATTTGTATCGATCACGTAAAAATACGCCAATTTCAAAGCCGATAATACTAATCACGAGCCCGATTGTTGCTGTATTAAGAACGAGTTGATTCACCATCTTGGGCTCCTTTCTCGAGAACGTATTGCGTTACTTTTCCCGAAACAATCATCACTACAAATGTTGTAATAATCGTAATGATAGATACTGGCAGAATAATACGATGCAATTGATCCCATGATTCGATAATTCCTACGGCAGCTGGGATAAACATTAACGACATAATCTCGATTAAAAACGTCCCTGCTTGGTACACTTTTTCAATTTTAACAACACCCGTCATTAATAAAGCCATCATTAAGACAAGTCCATAGATGCTTGCTGGAATTGGAAGGGGGATGTAATATTTCATGATTTCACCAATACAGGTCACAATCATAATCCAGCCAAACTGCTTAAAATATTTCATTAGATCTCCTTTAGTAAAAAACACCCCATTCAAGCCATGCTCGAATCGCGTGCAGGTCTCTTTCGTCTATAACATTCAGTCTGGAAAAGCTCTCTCTTCCAACTTGCCCTCATAGTATATTCAAATGTACGGAAAGTCAACTACAACCCTGTGAACATTTGTTACTTTTAGTGTTCTAAATCTGTCCTGTTTACGTGAATCACTTTTCGAAATTATCATATATGATAATTATCAAATATGATAATTCCATATTTGGTAATTGCGGTTAAATAAAAAGCACCCCGTCTAAGGCGAACCTTAAACGGGGCACTAAATTCAATATTAGTCTAAGTTTTTCATCGTTGGGAATAATAGGACGTTACGGATTGATTGGCTGTTTGTTAGTAACATAACTAAACGGTCAATTCCGATACCTACCCCACCCGTTGGAGATAAACCATATTCCAACGCTTGGATGAAGTCTTCATCATGTGGATGCGCTTCGTCGTTCCCAGCAGATTTTTCTTCTACTTGTTTCATGAAACGTTCACGTTGATCGATTGGGTCTGTTAACTCCGTGAAGCCATTTCCGTACTCTTTTGTACAGATGAAGCATTCGAAACGATCTGTGAAGCGTGGGTCTTCATCGTTTTTACGGGCTAATGGAGATACTTCCACTGGATGTCCGTAGATAAATGTTGGTTGAATCAATGTTTCTTCAACGAATGTTTCGAAGAATTCATTCACGATATGGCCGAATGTCATTGAATCTTCGACTTTCACGCCTTTTTCTTTCGCGATAGCGCGTGCTTCTTCGTCTGTCATATGTGGCCAGAAGTCAACACCTGTTACTTCTTTAATCGCATCGACCATATGAATTCTCTTCCATGGAGCTTTTAATTCTACTTCATGTTCGCCATAAGGAACTAATGTTGTTCCTAATACTCTCTTGGCAACGTCTGAGATGATTCCTTCTGTTAAATCCATGACATCTTTGTAGTCTGTGTAAGCTGTATAGATTTCGATTGAAGTAAATTCAGGGTTGTGAGTTGTATCGATACCTTCGTTACGGAAAACACGTCCGATTTCGTATACACGTTCCATCCCACCTACTACTAAACGTTTTAAGTGTAACTCAGTAGCGATACGCATGTATAATTCCATATCTAACGCATTGTGGTGTGTGATAAATGGACGAGCATTTGCCCCACCCGCTAATGTGTGTAGTACTGGAGTTTCAACTTCTAAGTAATCACGTTCGTCTAAGTAACGACGGATTTCACGGATGATTTTACTACGTGTAACGAAACGGTCAAAGCTTTCGCGGTTACTGATTAAGTCTAAGTAACGTTGACGGTATTGTTGTTCTACGTTTGTTAATCCGTGATATTTATCAGGAAGTGGACGAAGCGCTTTTGTTAAATGAACGAATTGCTCTGCTTTAACAGATAACTCACCAGTGTTTGTGACCATGACAGTCCCTACAACACCAACGATGTCTCCTAAGTCTGCTTTTGTGAAGACTTCGTACGCATCATCTCCAACAGCATCTTTACGCACGTAAATTTGGATTTGGCCTTTGCCGTCTTGGATGTGGGCAAAACCAGCTTTCCCTTTTCCACGTTTTGTCATCATACGTCCAGCAATTTGAACAGTTACAGGCTCTTGCTCAGCAAGTGATTCCTTTGTAGCTCCTTCAAATTGTTTGTGGATTTCTTCAGTTGTATTTTTTTGTTTGAAGCCAGTACCGAAAGGATCGATTCCTTTTTCGCGTAATTGACTCATTTTTTCACGACGAACTTGTAATTGGTCATTTAATGTTTCTTGTGTTTCTACTTCGAAAGACACGTTTGTTCCTCCTTTGAACGCTGCTTATTCTTCATAACTCTCCTTATTGTACCAAAAGAAGAGGCTTTATTGAAAGTATTTCAAGGCTTTTTGCTTAAATTTCTGCCAAGCGTTGTTTTTGACGTTCTTCACGTTCTAAATGTTCGACCACGAATTGGTCTAATAACGCTTCTACGGTTTGTAAATTCTCAGCTTCGTTAATGGCTACTTTTGTTTTAGAAGCACGTGGCACGCCTTTTAAGTAGTAGCCTGCAAGCTTGCGGAATTCTTTTGTTGCGACCGCTTCACCCTTAAGGTTCGCAAGTCGTTGTAAGTGTAATTTCGCAATTTCGATTTTCTCTGGAACGGTATTTTCAGGAAGCAATTCGCCTGTTTCTAAATAATGAACTGTTTGACGAATCATCCATGGGTTTGCTAAGGCTGCACGTCCAATCATAACGCCATCCACGCCTGCAATATCAATCATACGTTTGGCATCTTCTGGAGAGCGAACGTCCCCATTCCCGATTAAAGGAATGCGCGTTAAGTTCTTCTTCACCTCTCCTAGGATTTCCCAGTCGGCTTTCCCGTCATACATTTGCACACGTGTACGCCCATGCATCGCAACGGCGCTCGCACCGGCACGTTCTGCAGCGAGGGCATTTTCAACCGCATATAAATGCTCGTGATCCCACCCTGTACGCATCTTCACGGTCACAGGCTTATCGACTGCGTCTACAACCGCCGCTACCATTTCGTATACTTTATTTGGATCGAGTAACCATTTCGCTCCGGCTTCTGCCTTAATCACTTTGTTTACAGGGCATCCCATGTTGATATCGATAATCGCCGCTTCTGTATTTTCAGCAACGTATTTGGCCGCTTCGACTAAAGTATCTTTATTTCCGCCCATGATTTGAACGCTTAGTGGATACTCGTTTGGCTCGATATGAAGCATGCTTAATGTTTTCTCATTACGAAATTGAATTCCTTTGTCGCTGATCATTTCGCAAACGACTAAACCGGCACCGAATTCTTTTACAGTAACACGGAAAGCAGAGTTCGAAATCCCAGCCATCGGGGCCACAACTACGCTATTGTCAATTTGAATATCTCCAATTTTGAAACTCATTTTAATCTCCTTTTTCAATCTTTAAATCGTCTATTAAGTGAACGACTTTTTCTAAATCAATCGAAAAGCACGAGCTGCATCACCAATAGTGAGTGCGACTCGTGCGCTAAGTTCACTTATTTCTTGCCGGATTATTGTACCATAACCCGCGCTATCTTGCATTTGTTTCCCCTTATTAAAGGAGTCTCATCGAAAGCAGCCAGAACATAATGAGGAATCCACATCAAGACAGTAGCGACCTTATGCATTTTTACTAATCCTGGTTGTTTTTCAAAACGACTCGTTTCCAGTAACATCATCCTCCTAAACCTTTTTATCAATATCTAATGACTCCAGTGAAGAGCAATAACAAAAAGATGAGCCAAGCACCTGTAAGAAGTAGCTGCCACCAAGTATCTTTAACCGATTTTTCTTCGAGTGCAATGAAAACATACATCATGAAACTCACAAACGTCATAATCATGAGAATCGGCATGATGAAGATGGCAATCAACAGTCCTCCTGGGACGCCACGACTGGTCATGAAAATCCATTGTGGCACTAATCCAAACCACATCAAGGCTTCTGCAATACTTTTTGCTTTCTCTAGTTTCATGAAAGACCTCCAACATTATCGAATATTTTGTTTCTGAATTTGTTTGGCAATTGACCTTGGAGCTAGCGATAATAAGCAAATAGCAATTCCAAATAGGAACACCACCAAACCAATCACTTCAATAATACTATTGAATTGCGAGAACACTCCAATCATGAGCGCCAATATGATGGCAGAAAAACCAACCTTGCGAACAGCCTTTGCGGTTGCTTGGTAATAGTCTTCAATCGTTTCAGGAGTGGCCGATGTATGTTGCAACTCCTCAATTGCTAGACGCGTTTTTCTCCAATAATTCATCCCCATCCAGAAGATTCCGCCGATGGTCATTGCTGAAAATAGCAATAAAATAGCTGCACCGATTTCGTCCATATTTTCAATAGTTTTTACAGATGAATCCATCTCTTCAAACGTCAGCAGTGTAATCACCCCACAAATAAATGAGATAAGAGTAAACCACCCTGCTTTATTTGACACTTTTTGTTCCATACGAACCTCCTATGTTAGATTCAGTATAAACAAAAATGAGCCAAGGCAATAGCCTCGGCTCATTTATTTTAACAATTCTTTATTAATCTAAAATAGTAAATTTC
>URWJ01000091.1 GCA_900551535.1 uncultured Granulicatella sp.
TACATGAAGGGTATATGTCTTTGTGAGTGAATCAAAATTGGCAGTAACAGCATCTACATTTGCTGCGAATAAACTACCACCTACAGCTGTAACTAGTAGAACGGATGAAATAACTTGCTTTTTCTTCTTATCTTTCTCAAGAACTTGTACAGCGATGATTAACGTTCCCGTTCCAATAAGAAGTGGAAGTGCTAAAGAGGATGCTCCTGTTTGAGGAAGTTCTTGTCCAGCATTTGGGCTATAGACAAGATAGTACGTTGCATTTTGTGTGACTTTTTCTGGCAATTGACTGACAAGATTAGCCTTTTCTTCACTAGACAAGCTATCGTACTGGACGTATTTATACGTAATCTTTGTAGTCGTATCCGTCACTTCTTCCGCAGACACTGCTGGTAACATCATCGATCCGAAAGTTCCAATTAAAACAGACGCAGCCCCTGCAACTGCAGTTTTACGAATACTATAAACTCTTCGTGTTTCATTTGATTGGTTTTTTTTCAAATTTGTTCCTCCTATTCATTTTTAAAACAATATCTTTGAGACTAGCAAATGGTGAAAACGTCTTCTGACAGTCCATAAAACAAAAATGGATAGTAAGATTTTTATCTCACTACCAACTACCTCATCGATATTATCCGCGCGTGTAAAGTGCTTTCAACCTTTTGTAACAGGTTAACAATTACTTAAAATTGCTTTCTAATTCACTTTACACGTCATTAATCTGATAGTCAATGAACTTTAGATGAAACTAAATAGTTTTTCCGTCTTCCAATCTTCCTGAATTTTTCCGTTTTTTTGACAAAATTACGAAAATAAATAAAAAAGCTATCGCAAAATGCGATAGCTTCATTCAATTTATTTAAAATATTGTAGAAATTCTCCGTATCCCTCTTCTTCTAGTTTAGCAACTGGAATGAAGCGAAGAGATGCAGAATTGATACAATAACGTAGTCCGCCGAGTTCTTTTGGACCATCTTCGAAGACATGTCCTAAATGAGAATCCGCTTGACCACTTCTGACCTCTGTTCTCTTACGGTTTAGTTTGTAATCTTCTTTTTCCGTTAGTGTTGTATTTTCAATTGGTTTTGAAAATGATGGCCAGCCACAGCCTGCATCAAATTTATCCTTTGAGCTGAAAAGAGGCTCTCCGCTAACGATATCTACATAGATTCCATCTTCATAGAAATCATCATATTCTCCTGAAAAAGGTCTTTCTGTGGCTTCGTTTTGAGTCACTTCGTATTGAATTTCTGTTAATCGTTTTTTTAATTCTTCTTTTGAAAATTCCATCGTGGTTTCTCCTATTCAAATTGTTGTCGTTTCGACTGATGCGGATCTTGAATTCTCTTGAAGAGATGTTCCAAGTCCTTATTGGTTAAATGAACGAGTACGGGTCTTCCGTGCGGACAGTTATAAGGATTTTTACATTTAGCCAAATCCACTAACAACTGACGTGCTTCCCATTCACTTAAATGATGGTTGGCTTTAATCGAACCTTTACAGCTCATCATAATCGCTGTAGCTTCTCTTAATTTAGCAACCGTAATCTTCTCGTCGGCCAAGATAAAGTCGATAATTTCTTCGATAATCGCCTTCTCTTGCCCTTTCTTAATCCACGCTGGATGCGATTGAATTTGGAATGTATTTTGCCCAAATGGCTCCATCTCGATTCCAAACTCCTCTACAAGAGGTAATCGCTCTTCCAACGTCACGCTGTCCTTCTTCGAGAACTCTAGCAAAATTGGCACCATCAATGGTTGACTCACTCGGCCTACTTGACCAATCTCCACTTTAAACTGCTCGTATTTGATTCGTTCTTGTGCGGCATGTTGGTCAATCATATACAAGCCTTTTTCGTTTTGAGCAAATAAGTAAGTCCCATGCATTTGTCCAAAATAATGTAATTCTGGGAATTCTTTTTCTAATGGTTGAGTGTCAATTTTCTCAGCCAACTTCAAGTAGTCTGCATGGTCATCGTGGCTATCCACGAGTTCTTCTTGCTCAACAGGTTCAACTGCCTGGCTAGCTTTTAAAGGCGCATCATCGACCGGTAAAACTTCCACTTCTTCTCTTACGTTTTCAGTATAAGAAGGCGTTTCTACACGTGGCGACTCCACAATTGGTGTCTTCAATTGCCATTCCAAAGTTTGTTGGACTGGTTTTGGAGCCTCTACGCGGTTTTCCTTACGTTTGAAGGACAAGTCTTCAATCGATTCAGGAATGCGTTGGACGCCCTGTATAGCTTCTCTAATCGCCTTTTGAATCACCTGTGAAAGTTCTTGCTCTTTACTGATTCGAACTTCTTGTTTCGTTGGATGCACGTTCACATCGACGAGTTGCACGTCCATTTCAATCGAAATAATCGTAATCGGGAATCGTCCCACCATCAATGTGGATCCGTATCCAAGTGTAATGGCCTTTGCGATTGCCATATTGCGGATTGGTCGTCCATTAATGAAAATCGATAAGTAATTGCGATTCGAACGTGTGAGTTCTGGGAGCGACGTATATCCAGACACTTTGAAATCTTCGTCTTCCCCATAAAATGGCAACATCTTACGAGCGTTCACTGGTCCAATATTCCCTGCGACTGCTTGCAGCAAATCACCTTTCCCAGAAGTTTGCAATAACAGATTGCCGTCATTTTTTAAAATAAAGGCAATTTCTGGGTGACTAAGAGACGCCTTACTCACGACATCAGTAATGTGCGCTAATTCCGTCTGCAGTGTTCGTACGAATTTCAACCGTGCTGGTGTGTTATAAAACAAATCTTCAACAAGGAAAGTCGTTCCTTTTAACGGTGGAACGGTCTTTTCTTCTTTGATTTCACCAGACTCAATCTTTAACTCCACGCCGCTGTCTTCACCGGTAGAAGTCGTCAACGTCACTTTCGATACAGCTGTAATACTCGCCAAGGCTTCACCACGGAACCCAAGTGTACGAATTCTAAAGAGTTGTTCTGGCGAATAGAGTTTACTCGTTGTATGACGTTTAATCGACATACGAGCGTCCTCTTTCGTCATCCCGATTCCGTTATCTTGGATGCGAATTTTGCGAAGACCACTCTCTTCGATTTCAATCTCGATACGAGTACTTCCAGCGTCAATCGCGTTTTCGAGTAATTCCTTCACCACAGAAGAAGGACGTTCGATCACTTCCCCTGCTGCAATTTGGTTTGTCAGTAATGTACTTAATTCTTTAATTGTTCCCATACACTACTCACCCTTTTCCATTTGTTGCCATTTATACAGGATGTTCATTGCATCCATTGGCGTCATGCTCATTAAGTTTAGTCCTTTAAGCTCGTGAACCCATTCAGGAACGCTTTCTGTTTCTTCAAAAAGCGATACTTGTTCCACGAAGGTGCTATTGCCACTTGCAGCCCCTTTAGCTTCTAAATGATTTAAAATCGTGCTGGCATTTTTCAACAGCTCTGTAGGAAGTCCAGCAAGCTTCGCCACATGAATTCCGTAACTCTTATCGGCAGGCCCTTCTAATACTTTATGCAAGAAGACCACTTCGCCATTTTCTTCAACGGCTCCCACATGCACATTGCGTAAATCCGCATATTTCTCACTGAGTCGTGTTAACTCGTGATAGTGCGTTGAGAATAATACTTTTGCTGTTAAATGCTCGTGAATATACGTGATGATGGCTTCAGCAAGTGCCATTCCATCATACGTAGCAGTCCCACGTCCGATTTCATCGAACAATAGCAAGCTTGTTTCGTCGGCGTTTCGAAGCGCGTGGTTTGTCTCCATCATCTCTACCATGAATGTACTTTGGCCAGAAATTAAATCATCGGCTGCCCCGATACGGGTAAAGATTTTTGTGAAGACTGGAATCGTTGCACTCTTGGCAGGCACAAAACATCCGATTTGTGCCAAGATCACGCAGAGCGCCAATTGCCTCATATAAGTTGATTTACCGGACATATTCGGCCCAGTAATGAGAAGAATATGTTCGTCTGGACTCATTGAAATGCTATTTGGAACATAGGTTGATTGTCCCATAACCTTTTCAACAACAGGATGGCGACCATCCTCAATCCAGAGTCTACGGTTCTTCATCGAAATCGTAGGCTTCACTAAGTGATAACGTTCGCTCACTACACTGAAGGCTTGTAAGACGTCAATTGTTGCGACCGTCTTGGCTAATTGTTGCAGCTGAGCCGTATAGTATTTCACCTGTTCACGCACTTCTACGAATAATTGATATTCGAGTGCGCTTGATTTTTCTTCCGCTTCTAAAATGAGCGTTTCTTTTTCTTTTAATTCAGGCGTAATAAAACGTTCCGCATTTGCCAGCGTTTGTTTACGCTCATAGCGGCTACTATCGAGTTTTGAAAGATTTGATTTTGTCACTTCGATATAGTAACCAAACACCTTGTTAAAACTAATCTTCAATGAACTGATGCCTGTTTGCTCACGTTCTTGTTGTTGGAGCGCGGCAATCCATTCTTTTCCGTGTTTCATCGTATCGCGATACGTATCGAGTGTCGCGTTATATCCCGAACGAATAATATTTCCATCCGAAATCGTGAGCGGCGCATCCTCGTCGATGGCACGGTCGATTAAATCATATAACTCAGGAATATCGAATAAGTTTTCTCCAAGAGCACTCCATTCCTCTGAGTCCAAGCTATCGACAATCGATTTAAAGATTGGCACTTGTCCAAGTGTTTGTTTCAGTTGCAAGAGGTCACGCGCATTCGCTGTTCCAAAGGACACTTTCCCAACAATACGTTCTAAGTCGTACACACGTTTCAATGTTTCGATAAAGTCTGTACGTTCAAAGTAATGTTGGTTCAATGTTTCCACTAACGCATGGCGTTTTTGAATCGCCCCTTCTAATACAAGTGGTTTTTCAAGCCATTGTTTGAGGAGTCGTCCACCCATCGCTGTTTGCGTCTCGTCTAAGAACCAGAACAGCGACCCATGTTTTTGGTTGGCACGGATGGTCGTTGTTAATTCTAAGTTACGTTTTGTCTCATAATTCATTGAGAGATAAAACTCGCTTTGGTACGCTTGCGCCTTTTGTAAGTGCGAGAAACTTCTCTTTTGAGTGAGTTTCAAATAACTGAGTAGGTTTTGCACGCAACGAACGGAAGCTTCATCTTCTAGTTCTGAGACTAAATCTGTGCAGTCTTCGGTATTAATTTCATCTTTTTCAATTGTTGAAATCAAGATTTGCATGCTTGTAAAAAGATGGCGAAGTTCTTCTGTCACATCGCTATCGACAAGAACGACTTCACGACACATCAAGCTTGAGCATTCGCTACGCACTTCTTCCAAGTTTTCGAGTTGTGTCACTTTTAATTCCCCTGTTGACACATCCACATATGAGAGTGCAAATCGTTTCCCAACAAGCGGTAAAATCGACACTAAATAATGGTTTTGATTTTGCGCTTGGTATTCTGTATACGTCCCTGGCGTCAAGACTTGAACAACGTCTCGCTTCACCATTCCCTTTGTTAGCTTTGGATCTTCCAACTGCTCACAGATGGCTACTTTCTTTCCAAGTTCAATCAGTGTTTTAATATATTCTTTTGCGGCATGATGAGGAACCCCACACATTGGAATTGGATTTTTGGCACTGTGATTCCGGGTCGTCAGAGTCAGCTCTAGCAGCTGAGCCCCCTTCACCGCATCTTCGTTAAAAAGTTCATAAAAGTCACCAAGGCGATAAAACAGGAAAGCATCTGGATATTGGTCCTTGACCTTCTGATACTGTTCCATCATTGGTGTTTGTTTCTTTGCCAAAAAGTTCACCTCATTAAAAACTCTGCGTAATTTACATATGACAATTATATTTTTTGTGTCTCGTCAGTGCAAGCAGGGCACCGGGGATTTAAAAAACAAGAGAGGGGGATAGAAACTATTGGCCTAGTTCGTAATCCCACCTCCGTTGATGTGCAGCCAGCCTCCTGCGGATTGCACTATTAACTTTAAAATAGCAAAGAGGTTGAGCTGAGTCCCAACCTCTTGCTTGATAACGCTGGCTGATTGGCTAACTATTTTGCATAGTCAACCGCCCGTACTTCACGAATAACCGTTACCTTAATGTGGCCTGGATATTCTAACTGTTTCTCAATTTGTTGTTTAATATCATGAGCCAAAGTCGTTGCTTCCATGTCAGAAATCTTCTTTGGCTTGACAATTACTCGTAATTCACGACCAGCCTGAAT
>URWJ01000092.1 GCA_900551535.1 uncultured Granulicatella sp.
CGGTCGAGTCTTCTAAGATATCCATCGTTCCTGCAAAATGAGTAGCAGCGAAAGTTTCCAGTTTTAGCTCTTGTTCTTTTGTTTTTTCTAATCGCTCGTTTAAGAGAGAAGTATTTAGTGAGTAGAGATTTAGTTTAGAAAACTCAAAGCCATCATCTTTAACGGTAATGCGAAGGGTTTGAGGTTGACCTTTCTGGTTCTTAGCGACGCTCATAAGAACGGGTTTTGATTGCACCGGATAAAAGGCATACGGTTCACCGTTTAGCGTCATCTCCAAATCTTCTTCACCCATCGTTCCCGCCATTTCTAAGTAAATCGGATCATCGGTTTCAGGAGTAAAGGTGAGTGTAATCGTACCATATTGAGTCTTGTCCTCAACTTGAATGCGTTGATACACGACAGGGGAACCGATGATATTTTCGAAAGTCGTCTCATAAGAAACTCTTGTGAAAATATTCTTCGGACTCGTTGTTCCACTAAGCGCATTCGCCAATTGATTTTGCATCGTAATCGGATGGTTGGTTGGCACCTTCATTGATTTTAGAATCGGTTTCATCGGATAAGCAATCGAGAGAACGTTTTGATTGGTGACAACGTGACCCTCGTTAAAGGTTGCGATTGTTAGTAAATCTTCCAAGTCTTTTCGTTCCCAACGTTCATTATAGGGGACCTCTGTGGTTTCGATAAAGGTATTCTTGATCCCCAGTAAGGCATCTGTTAATAGGGTACCGTTGCTGTAGTTTACATAGGCGGTTCCTTGGCGAACACCGATCGCATCAAAGAACTTTTCTGTTTCCTTTTCAAACGTTGATGAAAAATGAGAAACGCCATAAGTTGGAACTTGCAGGCTATCATTTTTCGAACGAAACATCGTTTTCTCGCTGCGATAAAATTCATTTTCTGCAGGGCGTAATACGGTAGACCAGTTTGCTAATGACGATTGATAAGCCGTGAATTCAGAATTCATGACATACCCAAGTCTGGATAAGGTGATGATGCTGTTTAAGAGCAGTTCAATCACTACAAATGAAATTAGGAATTTTTGGTGCGCTCTTTTTCCGCGTCCGATTAAAATGAGACTATACAAAATTCCCATCGAGAGCCCGAACCCAAGCGCGATTTGCCAGCCTTGTAGGTAGTCTTGAGGGAAGAGGATAAAACCAATGCTTGTTGCTAATACAAGGAAGAAATACACAAATGTCTCATGAATGCCAACCGCTGTTTTCTTCAGTGCCCATTGATAACCTAGAAAGACCATCCAGAAGCTAAAGAGGAATGAGAAGCGATATGAATACCAATTTGGTAGTTGTCCGGCATGCCACAGTTTATCAAACATCTCAATGTTAAAGCTGATGAGGATGACAATCGTAATGAATAGCGCGTAAAGACGTTGGAATAGTGCAATCTTTTTCTCTTTGAAGTAACAGAGGAAGCTAAAGAGTGCCAGACTGCCAACGAAAATATTTGGATATCCTTTTTGCATTTCATGGAAGTCGAAACTACCGATAAAGAGCTTGGAAGCCATGAGCAGTGGATTATATTCAGACTTTAGACTCCAAGCGATGGTAGTCGCTGTCCCTTTACTTCCAAGTAGACTATAAAATGTTGGGAGTAGAATGACTGTAATGAGTCCAACGGAAAGGACACTATAAAAGATAAAGCATCCAAACTGTTTTATAAAACTTTTCCATGAGAACGAATCATTTGCCGTTAAATAGGCATACGGGAAATAGAGGCCTAGGAAGAGGCAAATCATATATCCAGTATAGTAGTTACTCAAAATAGTGAGCGATAAAGGAAATACATAATATAACGGATTCCGTTTTTGTAAGAGTGCATCCACGCCGAGGATAATGAGTGGAAGGCCAATGAGGGCATCTAACCACATCACATTAAATTGATTGGCTGAAAGATAACTCATAAATCCGTATGAGAGTGCAAAGAGAAGCGTCGTCCAATTTCTTTGTTTGAATTTCACATCCAGCAACACTGCAAAACTAACTGTACAAGAGACGAGTTTTAAGAAAATAAGAAGAGAGACACCCATGGCGATTGACGAACGAGGGATGAGCAAAAAGAGTAGATTAAACGGGCTTAGTAAATAGTACGCCCATAGACTCACCATTTCTCCGCCAATAGACTTCGAGAAGCTATAGAAGAATTGCTCTGGGTGATGCAAGAGAGTGTCTTGGTAGTAACTAAAGAAGTCGACATATTGCTGCCCAAGGTCGATGGTTAGCCATGTTCGATTTCCAAATGGGGTGATTGTAAAGAGTAGAAAAATCGCTAAAATCATCACTGCTGGAATCAAAATACTGAGCGTATAGTATTTCTTCTTGGGCATCGTCTTTTCCATGGTAGACCTCCTTTCTAGTCGTTACTGTTAGCATAGCATGGAAACGAGTAGCCTGCACGAAAAATTAGTCTTGAACGCAAAAAAATCTTAACCACTTTCTAACCCCTTTTTTATACAGATTAGGGCGAGATTTATGGTATACTGTTATGAGTTACTAGATGTTATATGGAGTGTATTATGCTTACTAAAAGAAAATTAAAAAAGAAAAAGAAAAAATCACATATTCCATTTCGTTTGAATTTATTATTCTTAATTGTATTCTTTTCATTTATTGCCTTAATTAGCCGTTTGGCGTATATCCAATTAGTCAAAGGAGACGAGTTTGTTGCGCTCGTACAACGTACAGAGACAACCACTGCTAAAAAATCAGTTCCGCGTGGGTCGATTTACGATAGCCAAGGACGTATTTTAGTGGGAAATAAACCAAAACTCGCTATTAACTATACAAGACCTGCAGATGTTAAAGCGTCAACGATGTTAGAAACCGCTAAGAAATTAACAACATTGATTTCTGTGGATGCTTCCGAGTTAAAAGAACGTGACTTGAAAGACTATTGGGTAGCGACAAACCCTGACAAAGTCGATAGCCTTCTAACAGCAGAAGAGAAGAAGAGAATCGCGAAAGAGAATCTCTCGACGAGTAAAACGTATGAAATGCAATTGGAACATATTCCTGCCGACGAATTAAATTATAGCGATGCCGAAAAACAAGTGATTGCTATTTTCACGAAAATGAATAGTGCGTATGCCTTATCAACAGTGACACTTAAAAATGAAGGGGTCACAGAACAAGAGGTCGCTAAAATCAGTGAACGCCTTGGAGAGCTTCGCGGGGTCGATGTTGATTCTGACTGGGATCGTGAATATCCAATGGGCGATATGTTGAAGACAATTCTTGGAACGGTATCGTCCGAAAAGACGGGGCTTCCTTCGGATAAAGTGAAGTCACTTCTAGCGCAAGGCTACTCACTCAATGACCGTGTTGGAACAAGCTATTTAGAAGAACAATATGAAACAGTGCTTAGCGGAACGAAGACAGTTGTAAAATCACAAACCAATACAAAAGGTGAAGTGGTGAATACGACTGAAACGTATCCAGGTAAAGGCGGGTCAAACCTTGTCTTAACGATTGATACTGAATTCCAAAAGAAAATTGAAGAGATTGCAAAGAAGTCTGTTGAAGAGATGACGGATCCTGCTGCGGACCGTGTGTATATCGTTGTAATGAATCCAAAAAATGGAGACATTCTTGGAATTACAGGGAAGAAAAAGAAATTTGATGAAAACTTTCATTCAACGGGTGTCGAAGACGATGCTCTTGGTGCCATCAATAACTCATTTGGAATGGGGTCTGTTGTAAAACCGGCGACCGTTCTTTCAGGATATATGGATGGAGCGATCACGCTTGATGATAATACAATTGTCGATGAGCCGATTGAATTCGAAGCGTCTAAACCAAAGAGTTCTTGGTTTAACCGTAACGGTAAAATGGAATTAACAGACTTAGATGCCTTAGAACGTTCATCAAACGTTTATATGATTAAACTGGCGATGAAGATGGGTGGACAAACAACGTACGAAAAAGGCGGACGTTTAAATATTAATCTAAGCCTATTTGACAAACTCCGTGAGTATTACGCACAGTTCGGTCTTGGTGTTCGTACAGGGATTGACCTTCCAAATGAAGGAAAAGGGTATAACGGTGGAACAGCCGATGCCTTCTCGGCACTTGACTTTGCGTTCGGTCAGTTCGACTTATATACACCGCTTCAATTAGCGCAATATATGTCAACCATCGCTAACGGCGGTACACGTATTGCCCCACGTTTAGTGAAAGAAATTCATGAAACAAGTCCAAGTGGGGGCATTGGAAATCTTGAGGATGTTGTTCCAACGAAGATTATGAACTCTATTCAAGTGAATAAAGAAATCTTGGATCATATTAAAGAAGGTCTATACCGTGTAACGCATGGTGAAAACGGAACGTCTGCTACGACATTCAGAACGTATTCTCCGCAAGTCGCTGGTAAAACAGGGACTGCCGAAGCGTTCTATTCGGGACCAAATCCAGCATATACTAATGAAGCCGTTGAAAATTCAACCTTCATCTCGTATGCACCATACGATAATCCAGAAATCGTAGTAGCTGTTGTTGCTCCGTACTTCAAAGATGGATACCCATCTGACTATGCTGCCAAAGTGGCTAAGCAAGTCTATGATGCTTATTTTGGAAAATCAAGCAGTTCTTCACAAACGAATGAAGCAACTGTTAACTCACAAATTCGACAACAACAAAATAACCGACGTTAAGAAGAAACTGGGTGGTCGTTTGTGCCACTCAGTTTTTTTGTCATTAAAGTTTAGTAAAATCAATTGTTGAAAGACGTAAAACCAATTATAATAAAGCAAAATGGAGGCGAAATTATGGACTTTACAGAAAAAACAATTCAACGAGATATTAAATATTCAGGACGCATTTTTACAGTGACACAAGATATCGTAGAACTACCAAATGGGAAAACTTCTACGAGGGACCTCGTATTCCATACAGGGGCAGTAGCAGTACTCGTTATTCGTGACGGAGAGATGTTACTCGTGCGTCAATATAGAAAACCATTAGAAATGCATTTCTTAGAAATTCCAGCAGGGAAATTAGACTCGAAGGAAGAAGTGCCTCTAGAAGCCGCAAAACGTGAATTAGAAGAAGAAACAAATCTTGTTGCAAAGGAATGGGTGAAGATGATGGAAATGGTCTCAACCCCTGGATTTTGCGATGAGAAAATCACATTATTCCAAGCAAAAAATGTGACGGTCAAGGAAGATGCAAAACCTGCAGACGAAGATGAATTTGTCGAAATCTTATGGATGCCACTAGAAGAAGTGATGCAAAAAATCCAAGCAGGCGAAATTGCGGATGCGAAGACGATTATTGCGGCACAGTATGCTTGGATGCATAAAGGAGAATAATCAATGCCAAATGAACCTTTATTAACGAGAAAATCGTATAAAGAACAATTAGAAAAACAGAATCGAGAGTTAGAAGAATTAGAAGCAAGACATGAGCGAAGAGAGAGTCGTTTGTCGTCTTTTGAAGGAGAAGAAGAGTCTCATTCTGAACGTGAGGAAGAAAGTGTACAAGTACACCGTACTCCAAAATCAGGACTAAAAAAGTACAATCATTTCTTAAACGTATGGCTTGTGTCAGTAGTGATTCTATTAATCATTGTACTTGCGATTCAAATGTTCTTTTAAACATCTAATAGGATTAAAACATTGGGATTTTACATTAAGAAGTGAGGTATTTGTAAGCTATGGCAATAAACTCACTATGTGGAGGGAGGATTGAATGAAAGACTTAGTTAATTCTTTTAAAAGATTATTTTCATCGAGTATCAATGTTATCTATCTTTTGATTTTTAGTTGCATATTACTCTTATCGTTATTTTCATATAAATTTGTGTATGCATATAAAATAGCAATATCAAATTATAATTTTCTATTATTGATTATTGGGATTATAGGTTTAATATTTTTTGTTAATGTAGTGAAAGATATCAAACTAAGTAATAAAAAACTCTGGTTAATAGCTATTAGTTTATTTATAATACAACTAATTTTTATTTATCAATACTATTTTGTTACGGGTTGGGATGCTTTAGAAGTTTTTTCAAATGCACAAAACATAACAAACAACCAAATTCAATATTT
>URWJ01000093.1 GCA_900551535.1 uncultured Granulicatella sp.
ACTGGTAAGTAGAGGGTTGGGTAGACGGAGCTGGTTCCGTAGATGTCGAAGACTCCTTTGAGGAAGCTGCCGAAGATGAAGGTGAGGACACCCATCTTGTAGGCTGCTTGTGCGTCTTCTGACTCCAGGAAGGTTTTCCCGGTCATTTTTGCTATGAGATTTGGCACCACTCCAAGCACGAGTGGAATCATAAAGAGCAAGTACATGAATGGGGAGTAGACTTGGTGGCTGAAGAATTCATACACCGTTCCAACGACGAGTGTCACCACCGTTGCGACTGTGTAGAATGTCAGTCCTGTTTTCTTTTTATAAGTAGACAATGTCACTCACCTCTCTTTCTTCGATGTTTCGACCGTTTGTTGTCGGTTTGTTAATGATTTGTCCGTTAAAGTACATGGTAGAAGATCCGCCACCGTCTAAGTTATAGGCGGTAGTGACGTTCAATTCTTTCATAAATTCAGCTAATTGTTTCAACGATAAGCCTTTACTTTCGCTGGTTCGTCCGTCTGACACCACGAATACATAAGTGCTGTCGTCGACGATTCCGATGGCTGTACGCGGATTGCTCGCCATGGCTTTCCCAACTTCATCTGAACTGTCGACGGCTATTTGTCCGTTTTCAATCAACGCTGGGCCAAATGACAAGACTTGCATCGCGCCGTTATCGACTAATTGTTGCGCTGTGATGTCGCCTTCTTTGATGATGCCGAAGCTTCCGTCCTTGTAGATGACTAAATCTTCTTGGTCGGCACTCTGGCTCTGGCTTCGCAAAAGTTGTCCATTACGAACGACGTATCCAGCATCTCTGGCGCCGTAGTAGTCTCCGTTAATCGCAAGGACTGCATTCACGCTTTTTGCGGTCGTTGAGGTCTTCGCGGTTACGTTTCGACCGTATGTTTCGTCGGCTAAGGCGGTCTTAATCGACGCGTTGCCTTTGATTTTCACCGTTGCGACGTGGATTTGCGTATTGTTTCGCTCGTACGTCTCAATCGTGATGGATTTTGTATCGTCCTCGTAGGCCGTCGCCGTGCTCACGGTTGGCGTTGTAGAAGTGCCAGTGCTACTAGAGCTACTTGAGTTCCCTGACGTTCCCGTGCCACTTGCGCTCGTTCCTGTGGCCGTGTTCGTTGCCGCTGCCGTTTCGTTACTGAACTTTGCCAGGCTCTTTGAGATGAAGAGCGTATCGGCGACGACCATTCCCGAAGCCCCGATGAGGACAGCCGTATAAGCGGTCGTTAAGATTTTTCTGAGTGATTTTCCTTTTTTGTTATTTGACATAATGCACACCTTTCTCTTGTCCGAAAATGACTTTCTTCTGTACAAACCAGTTAAAGAAGAACATCCCGATTTCGGTGATGATTTTACCAACGAGTGGTCCGATACCGAATCCGTAGCTGAGGCCCATTAAAATCAATGTGTTCAGCGTTAATGAGAAGCTGGCGAGTAAAATATAGCCGCCGAGTTCTTTTAGAAACGGTTTGTCGCTGGCAAAGACGAACTTCTTATTCACGAAGAAGTTGAATCCTGCGCTAATCACCCTTGCGACCACGTTAGCGGTCACGAGTGGTACGCCGATAAAAATTTGAAAGGCGTAGAGGGTGTAGTCTAGAAAAAAAGAGAGGATTGATGATAGGGCGAATTGGAAAATCTCTTTGTAGATTCTGAATGAATCGCGAAGAGGATTAAAGTGTGAGCCCTCATTTTTGTTCTCGTAAATCGTTTGAATTTCTAGCTCGCAGAATGGGCGTTTTTCTTTTGCCCAAACCATCAACACATTCATTTCGTATTCGAAACGTGATCCTGAAATCTCCAGCATTTTATCTAAATGTGTGCTTGAGAATCCGCGGAGGCCGGTTTGTGTATCACTAATTTTCGTGCCGCTTGTGAGTTCGAAAATTTTCAAGGTGATTTTGTTTCCAACACGGCTTCTCAGTGGGACGTGGGTTCCGTCGAAGTTTCGAACGCCGAGTACGAGGCTGTCTTTCTCAAGAGATGCCCTAGTGGCGATACGCATGATGTCTTCTGGACTGTGTTGCCCGTCGGAGTCTGCCGTGACGATGGCTGCTTCCTCGTTTGCGTATGTTTCTTTAATGTATCGATAAGCTGTTTTTAAGCCTTCACCTTTTCCTTTGTTTTCAGGATGCGTTAAAACGGTCGCTCCTGTGAGTTGGTTGAAGATAGGAAGATATTTCTCCCCGCTGCCATCATCGACAACGACTACTTCTAAGTCTTTGGCGATTAGTTGTTGCGTTAAAGGAATTAATTTTTCCTCTGGTTCATATGAAGGGATAATTACGATAGTTTTCATTGTTTGTCACCGCTCGCCTGGTGGGGGAGCTTCTCCTTTCCGTTTGGATAACTATACTTTGCACCATGAACTTAAAACTTACTTAAAAGAGGTGGAAAAAAATAAAATTAGCATTTAATATAGTATTTAATAGAAAAATGAAAAATCCCCTAGCGTCAGGTATTGCTTGTAACGCTACGTAATGTAGTAATATGCAGGCAATAAGGAGGTGAAAGCTATGTCAAAATATACGACAGGGGAGCTTGCGAAACTTTGCAATGTGACTGTTCGAACCGTTCAGTATTATGACAAAAGAGGTATCTTGATTCCGACAGAACTTTCTGAAGGAGGCAGAAGATTATATTCTGAAAGTGATCTTCAACGTCTAAAAGTCATTTGTTTTCTTCGAGAGGTGGATGTACCCATCGATGCCATTTCTCAATTATTAGAAGAAGAACATCCTGAAAAAGTCATTTCGATTTTAATAGAACAACAGGAAAGTTTATTGATGGAAGAAATTCAAGAGAAACAAGAGCAATTGGAAAAATTACGTGAATTACAGTCGACAGTCCAAAACAAAGAATCCTTCTCACTTGAATCCATCGCGGACATAGCAGTAGTGATGAAAGGTAAGAAACAACTCAAAAAACTTTACCGGATTATACTTTCAACAGGATTGGTGGTCGGAGTACTTCAGTGGGTGTCGATTGCATTCTGGATTTTCAAAGGAATGTGGTGGGGATTTGCGCTATGGGCTCTTTTGGCAACGGTATGGCTTGTTTGGGTATGTAACTATTATTATAAACACGTTAAATATATTTGCCCTGAGTGCCATCAAGAATTTAAACCAGGAAAGAAAGAGGCTTTCTTTGCAAAGCATACGCCCACAACCCGGAATTTAACTTGCTCAGAGTGTGGCCATAAAGGATTCTGTATTGAAATTTGGGATGGTGATCAAGCATGAGTGGATTTAATCAAATCGTTCTTGGACCAACCGCGATTCCATCATTAATCGTGACGATTGTTTTGCTTCTTTTAATAGGAATTTTACCTACCGTTTATTGGATGAGAACCCATAAAGGTCAAGTGAAAATCAGTTATTTCATTGCTGGGGCATTAGGATTTATTGTTTCTGCCCGTATTCTTGAATCGGTCTTCCATTATTTCTTTTTACTGGCAGATAATCCTATTTCTCAGTTTTTAAATGGAAATACTGTAGCATTCGTGTTATATGGAATGTTGATGGCAGGGATTTTTGAGGAATGTGGTCGCTATATCGTGTTAAAATACATTATGAAAAAGCATCGTACGCGTGAAAATGCAGTTTTGTATGGAATTGGGCACGGAGCAATTGAAATTCTTACGGTTGTCCTTCCATCGATTCTGCTTTACTTAGTGATTGCGACATCGCTTCAGAATGGAAGTGTAGATTCTGTGCTGAAGGCATTACATGTTACTGAAAAGAATGCAGCTGTCGCCATGCAAAGTTTTCAAGCTGCAGCACAGTTTAATGTTGAAACAGCTGTGATAACGGTTCTCGAAAGAATCAGTTCAATTGGAATTCATATTGGCTGTAGCATTATCGTTTATTACAGTGTTATCGTAGAGAATAAAAAGTATTTATGCGGGGCCGTTTTACTACATATGATGGCGGATTGCTTTGCGGCGCTCTATCAACGAAACGTCGTGGGAGCAGGAATCGCTGAAACTGGAATTTTAGTTATGGCAATCGTCATTGTATGGATTGCGACAAAAATATATAAAAAATTGGCATAACGAATCGTTGATGCAAAGGAGGAATGAAGATGGCAACAATAGAAAGTAGAGTGGGAATAGGGATTCCGCTGGTATTCCTAGTGAGTTCTGTGTTTATTGCGACATGTGTGCTTGTCATTTTCGTTCGCCGATGGACAGCCGCAAAACAGAGCGGAGGTCCGTTCATGGCAGCTTTTCATATCGCAAATGGAACATTTTACATTCATGTGGCGTTCTGTTTCAAAAAGCGTCGTATTCCTCTTTCATCGATTCGCCGGATTTCGATTGATTTCATGCGCGGTAGAAAAGGTGGTGGCGATCGTTATTTCGTCATCATTGAACAAAAGGATGGAACTTCGACCATGTTCTTCATGGGAAAGAGCAAAACTAATGATGCGCTGCTGGAAGAGTTACCTCAAGCTGTGAAGCGATATCCGATTAAGGTTTCCCTAAAATAATTTGAAAAAGCAGTACCTATAGTAACATCTCAACATTGCACGATGAGTGCTTGAGTGCTATAATAGGCACTGTCTTTTATATGGACACGACTTGTTTTCAGATTATTTACACAAATTGAAAATTATTTACAACAGAAAGGAGAGAAAATGATGTCTACTCATAAAAAAGTATCACTTTCAGAAGTAAACCAATCGATTGAGACGCCAAAGAATAATAATTTCTGGCAAAACCTAAAAGCCTTCTTAGGACCAGGAGCGCTTGTAGCAGTAGGGTACATGGACCCAGGTAACTGGATTACTAGCGTGGTCGGAGGGGCTTCGTACAAATATACATTGCTCTTCGTAATCCTTATTTCGTCATTAATCGCAATGCAGTTGCAACAAATGGCAGGAAAACTTGGGATTGTAACGCGTATGGACTTAGCGCAAGCCACAGCGCATCACGCACCAAAATGGCTTCGTCACATTTTATGGGTGATCGTCGAATTAGCACTGATGGCGACAGACTTAGCGGAAGTACTTGGATCAGCCATTGCCTTGAACCTCTTGTTTGGAATTCCAATTATGGTGGCCATCTTTATTACGGTTCTGGACGTATTCTTGCTTCTTGGAATTATGAAGCTTGGATTTAAGAAAATCGAAGCAATTGTATCAACGTTGATTTTAACAATCCTTTTAATTTTCGTGTATTTAGTAGCGTTAGCAGAACCAAGTATTTCAGGAATTTTCACAGGATTCCTACCAACGGCGCAGTTATTCGAACCAACAACTCCTGGACACGATAGCATTTTAACATTGTCACTAGGGATTATCGGGGCAACCGTAATGCCGCATAACTTATACTTGCATTCATCACTCTCACAAACGAGAAAAGTGGATTACACAAATCAAGATAATGTTCGTAAAGCTGTTCGTTTCATGACATGGGACTCAAACATCCAGTTGAGCTTAGCGTTCGTCGTGAACTCACTCCTATTAATCTTAGGGGCAGCGTTATTCTTCGGACACGCATCTGAAATCTCTGCCTTCTCGCAAATGTACAATGCATTGCAAGATTCGAAGATTGCCGGCGCGGTCGCAAGTTCGACATTATCGACACTCTTTGCCGTGGCGTTATTAGCGAGTGGTCAAAACTCAACCATCACAGGAACATTGACAGGACAAATCGTGATGGAAGGTTTCTTACATATGAAATTACCACAATGGATTATCCGTCTGGTGACTCGTTTATTCGCCTTACTACCGGTAATCGTCGTAGCGATGTTATTCGGTTCGCAAGAAAAAACATTGGACCAACTCTTGGTTTACTCACAAGTATTCTTATCAGTGGCGTTACCATTCTCCATCTTCCCATTGATTTACTTCACTTCGAAGAAATCACTCATGGGCGAGTTCACCAACGCCAAATGGAATACCTTCCTTGGATACGCGGTAGCCGTTATCCTAACGATTTTAAACTTCAAGTTAATTTTTGATTTATTCTAAAACGAAACG
>URWJ01000094.1 GCA_900551535.1 uncultured Granulicatella sp.
TAGACATCTTTTGGATGAACTGTTCAAAAAGTATGAAGGACTTATTGTCGGTTCACCAGGGAAATCCGTTCAAAATTTAGCGCCGATTCCTCTAGAAGGTGGAACGGAAGAAACGTTGAGTGTTGACTATGGAAAACCTTTTGTTGCAGCCGTTCCAAAAGGGACTGCCCTTAGCCAAATTAAAATAGGCTTTATTCCGTTAGATGAGTTGAAAACAGAAGATGGAAAAGTAAAAGCGCCTGTTCAAGCAGGACAAACGGTCGGAACATTGACCTTTGAAATGCCAGGTGAAAATCTAGGATATGTAGATGGTAAGGATCACGGAACAGTAGAAGCATTAGCTGCTTACGATGTGGAGCAATCGAATGTGGTCACAGAAAGTGTCCGTGGAGCAAAAGGTTTTGTTGGACAAGTTGTTCAAAAAGTTCAAAACTTCTTTGGAAATGTATGGAGCGAAATTCAAAATGTATTTACGCCAACAGCCTCTAAATAAAAATACAGTAAAAGGCTTGCACTTTTTGCTTAGGGCGTGTACAATCTTAGACAAATGATACAGTATGAATAGTACCTGCGATCCTTTTGTAGAGAGCTAGTGGTTGGTGAAAACTAGTAAAGAGAGACCAGCGAATCCACATACGGTGCGAGAGCGAAAACATTGATTAAGCTATCCGGAGAAAACCGTTATCCCACAAATGAGCGCAATGGAAACATTGAAACCGGGTGGTACCGCGAAGAAAATTACTCTACTTCGTCCCTTAGACAATTGTCGGGGACGGAGTATTTTTTTATACTGAAAACATAAAATGGAGGGAAAAGTATGCTAGATATCAAACGCATTCGTGAAAATTTTGAAGAAGTGGCTACAGCTCTAGGAAACCGTGGAGTTGACCGCGCAACAGTGGAAGAGTTACGTGACTTAGATGAAGAACGTCGCGCGCTCATCACAAAAACAGAACAATTAAAACAATACCGTAACACGGTAACAGAAGAAATCTCTCTTCTAAAACGCAACAAGGAAGACGCAACAGAGAAAATCGCTGAAATGAAACAAGTCGGCGAAGACATCAAAGCAACGGACGCTCATTTAGCCGAAGTGGAAGAAAAAGTAGAATACATCGCATCTCGCTTACCAAACACAGCTGCAGAAGGCGTGCCAGTAGGGGCAGACGAAACAGAAAACGTTGAAATCCGCCGTGAAGGAACTCCTCGCGTATTCGACTTCGAACCAAAACCTCACTGGGAAGTGGCAGAAGCTTTAGATATCTTAGACTTCGAACGCGGAGCTAAAGTATCAGGAAGCCGTTTCTTATACTATAAAGGCCTTGGAGCTCGCTTAGAACGTGCCATCTACAACTACATGCTTGATTTACACGTTGAAAAACATGGCTACACTGAAATGATCACACCATACATGGTAAACGAACAATCAATGTACGGTACAGGTCAATTCCCTAAATTCAAAGAAGATGTGTTCCAATTAACAGACGAACGCAATTTAACATTAATCCCAACAGCGGAAGTGCCACTTACAAACTACTACGCAAACGAAATCTTAGACGAAGCGCAATTACCAATCTACTTCACAGCGCTTAGCCCATCATTCCGTTCTGAAGCTGGTAGTGCAGGTCGCGACACTCGTGGATTAATCCGTCTTCACCAATTTAACAAAGTAGAAATGGTGAAATTCGCAAAACCAGAAGATTCATTCGATGAATTAGAAAAAATGACAGACAACGCAGAAGATGTACTACGCGGATTAGGCTTACCATTCCGTACAATCGTGTTATGTACTGGCGACATGGGATTCTCAGCTTCTAAGACTTATGACGTTGAAGTGTGGATTCCAGCGCAAGATACTTACCGCGAAATCAGTTCTTGCTCAAACTGTGTGGACTTCCAAGCGCGTCGTGCGAAAATTCGTTTCCGTCGTGAAGACAGCGGCAAGATTGAATTGGTGCACACATTGAATGGTTCAGGGTTGGCAGTAGGACGTACTGTGGCAGCTATCCTTGAAAACTACCAGAATGAAGATGGTAGCGTGACAATCCCTGAAGTGCTTGTACCATACATGGGTGGCGTTACAAAAATTGGTAAAAAGGAACTTTGTTCCAATAAAAAGATGAAATAGGGTGGAGCAGTCATAAGCTTCGGACTTCCCTAGACATCTTCATAGTAAAGGCTATAAGGGCACCGGGTTGAGCCAAGGTCTCAACTCCTGCCGAACTTCAAAGAGGGGCATTGCGGATAAACCGCAGTGCCCCTCTAATTCATTTCGGCTGCAAATCCTTATAGATTTTACTATAGAGCCTGGATAGTCCTCCGCTTATTTTATTCGAAGAGCCTTCATCTTTTTATTGGAACAAATCCTTTTTATTTTCCTCTTCAGTTAGTGAAGTGCTTCAAAGATTGTCCTCCAGGAAGGTTAGGACGGAGAAGAAAGTGCCATGCACGTTCCGCCTCTTTTCCTTTCCCTGCCATCCAGAAATACGCTTCACACAGACCAAGTCACACTGACAAACTATTTAAAACTTCATCCAACAATATTTCATGCACAGGTTTTACGCAGTCTGAATGCAATCCAATAAAAACACGAAAGCTCCTCGGAGACTATAGTAGTGAGAATAGCGAGTGCAACCGAAGAGAATTACGGACTCTGGAAATTTATTTTCTAGAGTCCGTTTGAAATTCGGTAGGAATTGAGACTTCGGCTCAATCCGGTGCAGCTGTTCTCACTACTATGTAGGCCTCCGAAGGAGCTAATAGTGTTTTTATTTTATTTAGAAAAGCTCACATTCAACGTGCGTAAGAAGCGGTCCATTAAACTGTTGTTGGTTTTGTGCTCCTCCTGAATGGCTTTGGCGAGCGCGACTTTGTCTGTGATGATCCCGTTTACCGGGCTGTCTACGTATTTCTGGAGGGCTTCATCCGTATTAATGGTCCAGACAAACACCTCATGTCCTGTCTCCTGCGCATGCAGTACTGCCAGTTCCTGATAAGAAAAGTCTTCTACCACATAGAAATCCACCTTCGCGTCCCCGAATCCACCAAATTGGATTGGAATCACAAAACCAGTCGTGATTTCCGGTGCTTTTGCCTCGAGTTCTTCCATAACTTTCAAATCAAGGGACATGACCTTGTTTGAATTATCGATGGCGAGCTCTTTGTATTTTGCGATGAAAAGATCCACGTAGTTTGCAGGTTCACCGCCATGTGGCTTGAGCTCGATGACAAGCGGCATGCCGATTTCTTTGGCTGCTCTGAAAAACTCTTCAAAAGTAGGAATGTGGCTCTTGAATCCGTCTTGTTCAATCGGAAGACCACGAACCTCGTCTAGGGTCATGTCTTGCACGCGTTTATTCAGGCCGGCTAATCGTTTCAAGTTGTAGTCGTGCATGACGACGAATTGATTGTCTTTTGTCAGAAGAATATCCATCTCCACCATATTGGCGCCAGCTTCTTTGGCTGCTTTGATGCCTTCAATTGAATTCTCAACAGCCTCGTCAACATAGCCACGGTGCCCGATGATGATAGGGTCATTGGCCGACTCAGTTCTGTATGTGGTGAGTGTTGTGAGAACCCCGCTTCCTATTACAAAGATGAGGGCGGCGGTTGTGACGATGGTACGCTTATGTTTGATTTCCTCGTGGTGGTGATACACTTCAAGCGACGCCAATTTATGATCATGAATGATTTTTGTCATCACAATAAAAGTAGCAATCTTCGTATAGAGGATGATAAATCCTTGAAGCAATTTTGCGACGGCGAGGACACTACTTAAAAGAAGTGTATTTGAGCCATTTGGGTCTAGAAATTCAACGAGCGCGACACTACCAATCGAGATGAAAATAACAAGAATGGCTAGCACCCCTTCGACGACTGCCGAAATCAGGAGTAATCGCCAAACGTTTTTCTTCGTCAGCTTCCAACTTGTGATGATATTTTTTGTAAATGGCTGGTCGGTTAGAATCTGAAGCGGAATCGCAAGCGAGCTTCGTGCGTGAAAGTAGAGCAGCACAACGACCAGTCCTAAGTAGAAGAGAGTACCGGCACTCGTCTTAGTGATTTCACCCGTAATAAATTCTGGAATGGTAATCTTTTTAGAAATAAACGTCAGCTCACCGATATTGACGATGGGCAAGAGTGTTAAAAAGTACAGCCAGAACGTAATAAAGTGGCCATTTAGCAGCTGTTTCAGTTCTGAGAACGCATTTTGAATACTACTGCGCCATGAAAAATGAATGCCGCGAATCGTTCCGTAAATCATGAAGATGAGAATCGAGAACTCCATGAAGATAAGAAACGCGAACGCCAATAAATAGAGAATCAGGAGCGGGATGGACCCCGGACTGAGTAGTACCGTCTTGAAATTGGCGAAGTTCAAATTGGATTGCCCAGTAATAAAGAGCATTCCGCGAAAAATAAGCGTTAAAAATCCGAATCCAAACACGGATATAAAAAATTGTAAGAAAATGGAATTGCGTAAATACATCCAGCTGTTTTGCGTTAAATTGCCTAATGTAAAGCGGATGGTTTTCCATACGGGGATTTTTTGATTCATAAAGCCTCCGATGTGTAAAAAGTTCGTTAGATTTACCTTAGCACGAACGAAAAAGAAGAGCAAGTTACTCCAAAACAGTATTGAAAAATACTGTAATAGAACTTATAATGGTGAAAGTAATCAAATAATAGAAAAGCTTTTCAGGAGGGAATCATGAAAAAAAGACTGTTAACATTATTCTGTTTAGTAGCGACTGTGGTACTTGCTGCTTGTGGCGTGAAAAAAGTAGACGCTGGTGAATCTATCAAAACAACTTTTACCGGGTTAGATACAAAAGGGGAACTTGTATATCAAGTAGATACTCAAGAGTTAGTAAAAGAGTTCTTAGTAGCAAACCCTAAAGCAGATGCGAAAACAGAAGCAGAAGTTCGTGTTGCTGCAACAAAAGTGAAAGTAACACCAAGCAAGACAGAGGGATTATCAAACGACGACGAAATTACTTTCACATTCTCTTCAGATAAAGATGCTGAAAAATACTTTAATCTTCCAAAAGAAACAAAAGTGAAAGTCAGCGGATTAAAAGAAGCGAAAAAATTAACGGCTGAAGAATTAGCGAAAATTACTTCATTAGAAGTGGAAGGCTTTAACAAAGGTGGCCGTGCAGAAGTTCATGTGACAGATTCTAAATTGTCATTCTTACGTTTCAAAGTTGAAAACAATGGCAAATTAGAAAATGGAAAAGATGCCAAAATCGTGTTAGACGGTAACTTCGCTAACTTATTAGAAGACAGAGGTTATGTATTAGAAGGCGACGGAAGCTTTACACTTCCTGTTAAAGGATTGAAGACAGTTGCTGAAAAACTTGATGACGCTAAGAACAAAGACGAAATTATTGCAAAACTAAAAGAAGAAGTGAATAAGAAATTTAGTGGAAATGATAAAGTAACATTTGATAAAACTTATTATCGTGGTCTAGCGAATAATGTTGATAATTCATATTCGTATGGGGATGAGATTGTTCGCGGTAATGGGAACTTAGTAATGACGCTTCAAGTGGAAACTAGCTTTGGATTCAAAAACGTGTATGCGGTTGGATTTACAAATCTTATAACGAATGAAGAGGGCAAGATGGAACTTAAAGACGCACGTGTCATTTCAACAACGTATGCGGACTTTTCTACAGCAACTCAAAAATTAGAATCAATCGGTTATACAGAAGTTAAATAATTGAATTAGAAATTGCTTGGAGAGTATTCTCCAAGCAATTTTTTATACGCGAGACCTCGTTGCCCAAAATTCACTTATAAGTGAATTTCGGGCAAGTTACGTGAAGGACTCTTGCCTCTACAAAAAGACCGTACCTATCACGTTTTCCAGCCACAATGACTCATCCCTAGCACCAATCCCTTATCTCCGTTTTTCGCTCAAAACCTCATTACAGCGCTGTTTCTAGCACTTCACTTT
>URWJ01000095.1 GCA_900551535.1 uncultured Granulicatella sp.
CAAGCATCTACATCTTCGATATTTTCTTGACCACCCAAAGCATCAATAATACGAACGCTATCTTGTTTTAAGCTATCTTTAGTTTCCACAACTGGTTTTTCATCACTAGCTAAATCATCTTCAACACGTCCTGGTGTAGCAACATTGAATTGAAGAATAAACCATCTAAATACAACATAGTATAAAACGCTCCAAACAAGACCAAATGGAATTTGTAATAACCAGTTTGTCTTATCATTACCTTGTAATACCCCAAATAATGTGAAGTCGATAACCCCACCTGAGAATGTATTACCGATAGAGATATTTAGAATATCTGCGATGAAGAAGCTTACCCCATCAAGGAATGCGTGAATAACATATAATACTGGACTTACAAATAAGAACATGAATTCGATTGGTTCTGTAATACCAGTGATGAATGAAGTTAATGCAACCCCTAAGAATAAACCAGCGTATTTTTTACGACGGTCTTTTGGTACACAGTGATACATTGCTAAGCAGGCTGCTGGAAGACCGAACATCATTGTTGAGAAACGACCAGCGAAGAAACGAGTTCCTTCAGTAAATAAACCTACGTGATTTGGATCTGCTAATTGAGCAAAGAAGATTTTTTGAGCTCCAGCTACTGTTTGACCAGCAACGACTTCAACACCACCTAATTCTGTATACCAGAACATTGGATAAATCATATGGTGTAATCCGACTGCACCACATAAACGCATTAAGAATCCATATAAGAATGTACCAATAGGACCCGCTTGTGAAATATATCCACCAGTTGAAACTAGTAATTGTTGGAATGGTGGCCATACTACGAAGAAGATAGCCCCAACAAAAATAGATGCAAATGAAGTTACGATTGGAACAAAACGGCTACCACCGAAGAATCCAAGAACTTGTGGTAATTGGATATTGTTGTAGCGGTTATGTAACCAAACAGCTATTGCACCAATTACGACAGCTCCGATAACCCCAGTATCAATTGAAGCATCTTTACCCATGTATAATCCTACAAGAGCTTTAATTGTCGCAGTCATTACTAAGTAACCAGTTACCCCAGCAAGTGCTGCAGTCCCTTTGTCACGTTTTGCTAAACCGATACATAAGCCCACACAGAGAAGAAGTGAAAGGTTTGCAAAGATAACTTCCCCTGCTTGGCTCATTACTTTAAAGATTGCTTGTAATACATCGTTATTTAATACAGGATATGTTGCCACCGTTACCGGGTTGGATAAAGCTCCACCAATCCCTAATAACAAACCTGCTGCCGGTAAAATGGCAATCGGCAACATAAAGGCCTTCCCAATTTTTTGTAAAAATTTAAACATGTGGTTTTCCCCCTTAAACTATAAATCAGTAATGTTTAATCTTTTCCTACTTGTTGAATCGCATCAACAAATTTTTTCGTGATGAGTTGTGGACGAGTAATCGCTGAACCTACAACGACACTATACGCACCTAACTCAAGCACACGTTTTACCTTTTCAGGTGTATCGATATTGCCTTCTGCAATAAGTGGGTGTTTGATTCGTGCTAACACTGTTCTCAAGATTTCAAAATCATTTTCTTCAATTTTGTCGCCTTTACTTTGTTTGGTATATCCTACTAAAGTACTTCCGATAAAATCAAAGCCGAGTTCATCAGCATGAATCATTTCTTCTACCGTTGAACAGTCTGCCATCAGTAATTGTTCTGGATATTTTGCTCTGATTTCATGATAGAAATCATCAAGTGTTTGTCCATTTGGACGAGTAGATGTAGTGGCATCGAGAGCAATAATCTCTGGTTTCACCGTCATCAATTCGTCAATTTCTTTCATCGTAGCGGTAATAAAGACGTCGGCATCATCATAATCACGTTTAATAATTCCAATAACTGGTAAATCGACAGCCTCTTTGATTGCTTTGATGTCAATCACTGAATTGGCACGAATTCCTTTCGCTCCTCCTTCCTGTGCAGCAACTGCCATACGAGCCATAATATAATCACTATGTAATGGTTCATGCGGCAATGCTTGGCATGATACAATTAATTGACCTTGTAATCTCATAAACAGCCTCCTTCTATTTTTAGTAAAACCCTTACATTTTTAGTATACCTACCTCAGAAAACATTTTCAATATTAGTTCTATTTTTAGTAACTACTTTCAGAAACGGGTACAAATCACTTATCTATCACACTTTTATAGAAATTACTTTCATCAAAAAAGCCAATCTTGCAAGAACAAGATTGGCTTTTCGTTACATTTTAATCAATTGATGTTTGAACGCGTAAATCGTTGCTTGCGTTCTATCTTCTACTTCTAATTTCGAGAGAATATTTGAGACGTGCGTCTTCACTGTCTTCAACGTGATAAACAACTCGTCGGCGATTTCCTGATTCGATTTTCCTTGAGCGATTAAGAGTAACACTTCTAATTCACGCTGTGTTAAATCTTCATGCAAGAAATGTTGCTGCTTCATTTGGATACGGTTCACGAGTTTATCCGTTACTTGCGGTTCAAATACCCCATCCCCTTGATAGGTATCTCGAATGGCTTTTGCGATTTGAGAAGCAGAAGCCGTCTTTAAGATATAGCTCTTTGCTCCTGCGTTAATAGCAGGAAAGACTTTCTCATCATCAATAAAGCTTGTTAGGATGATGATTTTTGCTTGCGGCCACTTTTCAAGAATTTCTTTTGTCGCTTCAATCCCATCCATCTCTGGCATCACAAGGTCCATTAGAATGATATCTGGTTTTAATTCGAGTGCTTTCTCAACACCTTCACGACCATTCTTAGCTTCATCAATCACTTCGATATCATCTTGCATCGATAGATAGGAAGACACACCAAGTCGTACCATCTCATGATCGTCTACTAGTAATACATGTATCATTATTCACCCTCCATGTTACGACTGAGCGGAATCTTAATTTCAATTGTAGTCCCTTGATTTGGGAAGCTGACAATTTTCACTTGTCCACCGAGTCCTTGCACTCTTTCTTTCATATTATTAATTCCATAGCTTCCTGGAAGAATTTCTTCCGTATTAAATCCAACTCCATTATCTTCTACTTTAAAGAGAACATTGGAGTCTGTTTGACGTAAGTACACTTCTAATGTGGTTGCGTGCGAATGACGCAATGTATTCGATAGAAGTTCCTGTGCGATTCTAAAGAGATGATCCTCGACCCCTTCTGGTAATTGGACGTCTTCGATATCCCAATGAATCTTCATCTGTACTTTCGTTTGCAATTCGACGAGTAATCCTTCAATACCTGCTTTCAATGATTTATTTTCCAGTGAAATCGGTCTTAAGTGTAGAAGCAATGCTCTCATCTCCGATTGCGCTTGTGAGAGTACATGTTCAATCATCTTCAGTTGCTTTTGTTCTTTCTCATCGAACTTGTCTGCACGTTCATTTAACGCAGAAATCATCATCATTGCTGCAAACAACTGTTGGCTTACAGAATCATGTAACTCACGAGCGATACGGCGTCTTTCAGTTTCAATGACCTGCTCTTTCGTTTCAGTCCCTAAGAACTGTGGTTTACTTCCTAATTGTTGCAATTCGAGAGATACGTTTTCTAAGCGTTCTGAAATGGCCGCTGTCTGTTCATAAAAGACATTTAAATCTACGACAGTCGCTTCATTAATCCAGTTTGGTTGATCTTCTTCTTTTACGAATGGATACTTTGCTTTTTGAATCATGAATAATTGCTCACCCATTTTACGTTCTGCTTGACGATTCAAAATAACCACTGCACAAGCTGTAATCAAACCAAGAAATAAGATTACTAATAAAAACAACGTAATCGTCCCAAGAATCTCTTGAATACTAAGTGTCTCAACTAATTCATAGCGAATCCATTTTCGAAACAGGAATAGGAAAATGGTACTAACAAAGCTATACACTGCTGAATAGAGCATCCAGCTTTTAAAGAGGCGTTGCTTCATGCTTCAATCACCTCAACCTTCCCAGCGACGATGGTTGTATAAATCTTAACCCGTTTCGTACTGCGATTATAACCTGCACTATATAGTTGAATCGATTCATTACTTAGTGTATAGGTTTGATTCTCAAATTCAACTTGTCCACCAAAGCCATGATGATGAATCATCACCCCAACACCATACGGAACAAGAATTCGAACACGACCAAATCCTTTTCGAATCACAATCACATTTTCTTTAGCAGGTAGAATGGTATTCCCTAAATCGATAATCGTATCTCCTGCAAATTGTCCTGCATTAATGTCATTCCATTCGTATGGCTCGTCTCCTATCACTTGAGAACCAAGCCAGTCATAACGATGTATTGAGCCAGGTTCAGGAGTGTCTTCACGCGAATCTACAAAAATATACTCTTGCTTCTGTCTCTTTGAAAATAAGCCCGAAATGGAAGAAATCGAGAAATCATTTTTATCAAATAGTACTACTAGCAATGCTCCAATCATTCCAAGCCAAATTCCAGAAGTCGAAAGTAATGGTAAGAGAATAAATAATGCTCCAAAGCACATTCCACTATTTCTTAAAAATTTAATGTGTTTAAAAATAACAAAACTAGATAGAGTAATCGCGACACCAATTGCAAAGAAGATGAATAGGCCTATTCTAGATGTAATCTCTAAAGCAGATACAATAGTCCCGATTAATAAAATAATTAGTATTAGTTTAAATTTCCTCATCTTCTCACCTCCATTACACGTATTAGTATACCATCTTCTCACGTTCAATCCTATCATGAATTCAAAACTCGTCCATCAGACTTAAGGATGAAATCCAACAAAAAAAGAGCCAGGACAATTCCTAGCTCTTCTTCGCTTCAAATGAATGGATTACGCAGATTGAATATCAATAATTCTGATCTTCATTTCTCCGCCTGGTGTTGGAATCACCACTTCTTCATTTAATTTTTTACCAATAATTCCTTTGGCAATTGGAGAGTCATTTGAAATTTTACCTTCAACTGGGTTTGCTTCTGCACTACCCACGATTGTGTAAGTTTCTTCGTCTCCATCTGGTAATTCGATAAACGTAATTTTTCTTCCTAGTGAAACAACATCTTTTTCTACATTGTTATCATCGATGATTTCCGCAAAACGAATCATTTTTTCTAACGTTGAAATACGTCCTTCTACGAAAGCTTGTTCATCTTTAGCTGATTCATATTCAGAGTTTTCAGATAAGTCACCGTAGCTACGAGCAATTTTGATACGTTCTACGATTTCTTTACGTTTAACGACTTTTAATTCTTCTAATTCTGCTTCAAGTTTTGCTTTCCCTTCAAGCGTCATTGGAAATACTTTTTCAGTCATACGATTCTCCCCTATATCGTTTTTTTAGATTATCTCAATCTGCAATGCTAAAACTTTAACATTTTATAACCGAGATTGCAAGTCTTAATTTGAAATTTAATTCGATTTTAAAATTTTATTCCATAAAAATCCCCTAGGATAAGCTTTCCTAGGGGTTAACAATTTAATTTAAATGAGATAAAATTGAAGCAATTTTTGTAGTCATTAAGTCAATCGCCACTCTGTTTGAACCACCTTCTGGGATAATAATATCCGCAAATTTTTTCGTTGGTTCAATAAATTGGTGATGCATTGGTTTTACAACGGACATGTATTGGTTAATGATAGAATCCAGTGTTCTTCCACGTTCTACCATGTCACGTTTAATACGGCGAATGATACGAATATCATCGTCAGTATCAACATACACCTTGATGTCCATCAAATCACGCAAGCGTTCATCTTCAAGAATAAGAATTCCTTCAATTAAGATAACATCTTTTGGTTCTTGATGGATTGTTTTATCGCTTCTTGTATGATTTTCATAATCATATACGGGCTCTTCGATTGATTCAAAATTGATTAATTTATTCATATGTTCAATTAATAAATCAGTATCGAAAGCAAATGGGTGGTCATAGTTTGTTTTTAAACGTTCTTCAAACGGCATATGACTTTGA
>URWJ01000096.1 GCA_900551535.1 uncultured Granulicatella sp.
GTTGTTGCAGCTGTTGTTGACTCTGTTGTCGTTGTAGCAGCAGTTGTCGCAGCTGTTGTTGACTCTGTTGTCGTTGTTGCTGCAGTTGTTGTAGCAGCAGTTGTTGATTCAGTTGTTGTAGTCGCTTCAGTAGTTGTTGTAGTTGGTTTGTTTGAAGTATTCACAACTTTGATCACGTTTGAATCATCAATTTTTTCAACTTTTGAAGTATATCCATCAGGAGTGTTTACTTCTTCTACTGAGTACTCAATTTTCTTACCGTCTTTAATACCAGGTAAGTTAGTGAATGCTGCTTTCCAGTCTGAACCTTTTGTTAGAGTTTTTGTCATACCGTCTAGTTTTTGACCATTAGCTAGTAATTGAACTGTAATTTCTTTACGGTCTGCTTCGCTATCTCCAACCCATTCTTTTTGAACGGTAACAGTTGTGTCACCAGTCACCCAGAATTTCAATTCTGTGTTATTCCAGAACGCTGGATCTTCTTGTGGAGTTGTAATTTCGTCAGATTTCAATGTAGCGTTGTTGTCTACGCGAATTGTAGTCTTAGGAATTAATGTTTGGTATTCAACGATTAATTCTTCGTCTGTTGCTGTTTTGAAAACATCACTTACGTCTGATAAATTCACAGTAAATCCATTACCGTCTGCATCGAACTTAACATGTTTCCAGAAATCCCAACCTGAAGCAACTACTTGTCCACCTTTTCTTAATGTGAATGATGGTTTTAAGTAAGTTCCCACAAAGAATTCACTTGCTGGATGGTTCGCAGCTGGAGCAAAAGTGATTTTAGAGTAATCTACCGCTGGAGCTTGAATACGGTCTGTTACCACTGGGTTTGTTAAAGCTTGTTTTTTGCCGTCTCCGTTGATACGGATGAACCAAGTAGTTAAATAATAGTCATCTCCAACATTCATCCATGCATAGTTTTCAGATGCATCTAATTTGAATTGTTTAGAAACATAATCACCAGTACGATTATATTTATTTAAGACTGATTCAAATACGCCAGGTCCATCAGGACGAGTGATGACCACTGATTCAGAACCTACTTTTGAAGTAGCTGTTTTGTTGCCAGGGTTTCCTGGAGTGTTATCCCATTCCGCTTTGTATGAGAATCCACCTTTTACGTTTTGGTTCATTGATTCGATTGCTTTTTTGAAAGTAAAAGTAATCTTTTTACCTGTCATCGAAACAGTCGCCACTTCAGCACCGTTTGCTTGTAGTGATTGTGTTGCGATTTCAGTAATGTTGACACCTTCTGGAGCATCGATTGTGAAAGTGTCGCCTTCTTTAACAGATTTACCTGTTAAATCCCAGTCGAAAGAAAATGTTACCTTTTGACCAGCTGCTGTTGCTTTTAAGTTTGACACTGTTGGTGTTACTGTAGCCGCGTTCACAGGTTGCATTAACGTTAATCCTAAAATCGCCCATGCAATCATCGCAACGAAAGCTACTGTTTTCTTGAAGCTAGATTTCATTTTTTTCCTCCATTCCTTTTCTTGGCTCTGTGGCCTCATCTTGTTTGAACGCCCAAAAACGTTGTCCCACGTAATTTAATAATACGTACAAGCCCATTCCAATCACGAGTGCGATATTTCCTTGTAATTTTTCTCCTGCTCCTTGGAAAAGATACAAGGCTAAAGGTTTAGCAACCCCGTACGCTAACAAATAACATACGGTCAAATTAATCGCGAATCGGATAATGGCTTTTGGACTGGTTTCCTCCACCTCAAATGTGTACTTTTTGTTAAGAAAATAACTAAGTATTCCTCCACATAAGTAGTTCATCGCTGATGACACCCAATAGTCCATCTGCAGCATATTAAAGCAGAAAAACATAATAGCCGTTCCGAACAATGTATTTATAATTCCAACGACGATAAATTTTAAGAACGTCTTATCAAATATTTTGAGTAGTTTATTTTTCAAATTGTTTCCTCCAAATTTACCCTCATTGTGTACATTATACACCTATCTTCACAAAAAAGCACAACTTATGAACAAATTTCTTCATAAGTTGTGCCATTATTTTTTCTGATTATTTCCAAAGACTATTCTTCGTCTTCTTCGTCGAAATCTTTGTCTAAATCTTCGTCGTCGATGATAATTAAATCTTCTTCCACGCTTGCTTCGTCTTCTAAGTCTTCGTCAGCACCTAGTTCATTTAAGTCAGAGCGGTAAGCATCGATTTCATCTGCTTCATCATCTTCATCATCAAGATCCACATCGATATCGTCGTCTAAGTCATCGCTATCAAGCTCTTCATCATCAATAAGCTCTTCATCTTCTGGATCATCATCGTTGTAATCGATAAGATCGTCACTGCCGAACGCGTTAACTTTCTTACGTTTCTTACGAGGTTTCTTCACTTCTTCGTCTTCCATAGATGTTGCAATTTCTTCATCGATAGAATCGATTGGATACCATGCACGTAATCCCCAACGGTTATCTCCAAGTGAGATAAAGCTTCCGTCGATATTTAAGTCTGTATAGAAGCGAGCCATACGTGCTTCTAACGCTTCGTCACTTAATTCCATGTATTCTTGAATTTCTACTAATAATTGGTTGAAATCTAAAACTTCATTCTTAGCTTCTAAAATAGCATGCGCTACTTCGACCATTGATAATTCGTTTTTATTAATGCCATCGAGTTTCTTTAATTCCAATGGTTACACTTCCTTTCCTGTTCATCCTAAACAGTATAGCACAGATTCTTCATATTGTGCTACTTTAGAGAGATTTTTTATACATTTTCTCCTGTTTGTAAATGGAACGTCACCAGCGAGCTTGTAATCAGCTGTCTTTGTTGGAATAACTGATATTCCAGAACCACTAGCATGGTCTCTTCCGTTTCTTCCACATGTAGTTGTTTTGTCTGAATATCAAAATGCATTTGACGACCAGCACCTAATTCATAGATTCCTTTCGTCGCCTTTGTTTTATTGAATTCCATTTTACTACGCGCATCACCTTGACGATGAAGTGTCACATGCGGCACTTCTCCCGTTGTATCGACTTCCACTTTCACACGCGTATTCGTCTCATCCTCTACATAACTAAGCACAAAACCAGAGTCTTTGCGAAGACGCGTCGCATCCGCAAGCATCCGCTGCTTCATCGTTTCCCCGCCTTGACTCAAAACCGTCTCAATCGTTAATTTCACAGTCCATCCCCCTCTCGTTTTCTTCACTTCTCCTTTTCTGGATTTTTAATGGGCACGCAAACTCTGCGCTCTAACCCCCATACCAAAAAGATTCGTAAATTCAAAAAACTTTTGATGGCGGAGATTTTTGAGGAACTTTTTGAGGGGGAAGAACCTTACGGATGTTATAAAAACAGTTATGGGAATTCGTATTAAATGCGAATTAGAGGGCGTAAGGAAATTTTTCCCTACGCCCTCTTTGAGGCTTTAAAGGTGAGAGACCATAGGCTCGAACCGTTACCTCATAACAGTTTTTATAACAGCAATCCGTAAGGATTCGAACCCCAAAAAGGATTCGAAAAATTTCGAAGCCATCAAACATATTTATATTTTTAGTATTTCGCCAACTCTTGTTGTAATAGTTGGTTTACAACGCCAGGGTTTGCTTTCCCTTTCGTTTGCTTCATAATCTGCCCAACTAAAAATCCAACAGCACGGTCTTTACCATTCTTGAAGTCTTCAATCGACTGCGCATTGTTATTCAACACATCTTGAATAATCGGTAATAACTGAGCAGGATCACTCAATTGAATCATACCATGTTTTTCAACAACGCCTTTTGCTGTTCCGCCTTCTTCTGCTAATAACAAGAAGACTTTCTTCGCTAATTTCGAACTGATGGTTCCGTCTGCGATTAGCTGAATCATTTCTGCTAAACTTTCTGGCGTTAACTTCAAGTCTTTCAATTCTAATTTCTTGCTGTTCATGTGCGCTGAGATGTCACCCATTAACCAGTTTGACGCTTGTTTAGGGTCTGCACCCGCAGCAACCGTTGCATCGAAGAAATCAGACATTTCTTTTGTTAATGTTAAGACCATTGCATCATATTCTGGTAAGCCAAATTCGCTCACATAACGTTCACGACGTTTGCTTGGCATTTCAGGAATAGAAGCACGCACTTCTTCAATCCATTCATTTGAGATTTGGAAGTTTGGTAGGTCTGGTTCTGGGAAGTAACGGTAGTCACTTGAACCTTCTTTAACACGCATTAAAATCGTTTGACCCGTCGCATCATCAAAACGACGTGTTTCCTGTAGGATTTCTCCTCCATTACGTAGAACGTTAGCTTGACGAACTTCTTCGAACGCTAACCCTTTACGTACATTGTTAAATGAGTTTAAGTTTTTCAACTCTGTTTTTGTCCCGAATTTTTCTTGACCATAAGGACGGATTGAAATGTTCGCGTCACAACGCATTGAACCTTCTTCCATCTTCACGTCAGAAACACCTGTAAACATGATGATTTGACGAAGTGCTTCAAGGTACGCATACGCTTCTTCAGGAGAACGCATATCCGCTTCTGATACGATTTCAATCAGTGGAGTTCCTTGACGGTTTAAGTCCACATAAGAGAATCCGTCTGTTCCGTGCGTATTTTTACCCGCATCTTCTTCTAAGTGGACACGTTCAATACGAATACGTTTTGTTTGTCCTTCTACTTCGATATCAATCCAGCCATCATGACCGATTGGGTAATCGAATTGAGAGATTTGGTACGCTTTTGGATTATCAGGGTAGAAATAGTTTTTACGGTCGAATTTTGTATCTTGAGAAATCGTACAGTTCAATGCAAGAGCTGCACGCATTCCGAATTCTAACGCACGTTTATTCACGACAGGAAGCACCCCTGGATATCCCCAGTCAATCACGTTTGTATTTGTATTTGGTTCCGCACCGAAATGCGCTGGTGATGGAGAGAACATTTTTGAATCAGTTTTTAATTCAACGTGGCACTCTAAACCAATAATTGTTTCAAAGTTCATGTGATTGTTCCTCCTTATAATTGTGGGCGGCGTAAGTAGTAATCATTTGCTTGTTCAAATGCATACGCTGCTTGGTAAATTGTTTTTTCTTGGAAGTAATTTCCGATTAATTGAATTCCGACTGGTAGTCCTTCGTTTGTGAAGCCAGCAGGAACTGAGATTGCTGGTAGTCCAGCTAAGTTTACAGGAACTGTTAATAAGTCCGCCATGTACATTGCGATTGGGTCGTCGCTGTGTTCGCCTAATCCAAATGCTGCAGAAGTCGTTACAGGTCCTAAGATTAAATCATAGTTTTCAAATACTTTTGCAAAGTCTTGTTTGATTAATGTACGTACTTGACCCGCTTTCTTGAAGTAAGCATCGTAATAACCAGAACTTAAGCTGAATGTTCCAAGCATGATACGACGTTTTACTTCCATTCCGAATCCTTCAGAACGGCTCTTCACGTATAAATCTTCTAATGTTTCTGCTTCTGTTGAACGGTGACCGTAACGGATTCCGTCGAAACGTTGTAAGTTCGAAGAGGCTTCAGATGAAGCGATGATATAGTACGCTGGAATTCCGTATTTAGAGTGAGGTAGGCTCACTTCTTCAACGATAGCTCCCATTTCACGGTATTGGTCAGCCGCTTTAAGAACCGCTGCTTGAACCTGTGTGTCCACACCTTCTGCAAAATATTCTTTTGGCAACGCGATACGCATGCCTTTGATGTCCCCTGTTAATCCTTTATGGTAAGCAGGCACTTCTTGTGGCACACTTGTTGAATCGCGGTGATCATATCCTGAAATCGCACTTAATACTAAGGCGTTATCTTGAACCGTACGTGTAAATGGTCCGATTTGGTCTAAGCTTGACGCAAAGGCAATCAAACCGTAACGAGAAATACGGCCATATGTTGGTTTCATCCCAACAATCCCTGTGAAACTTGCAGGTTGGCG
>URWJ01000097.1 GCA_900551535.1 uncultured Granulicatella sp.
TCTTGAACGTAGCTTAGCCTTTAAAGATTTTGACAATGATGATTCGGCTATCAAGCTGATCTATCCTGAGGCATGGAAAGATTTAAAACCAACGTTGAACATTACAGGTACATCTGTTGAATTCGACTATACTGTATCTCTAGCAGATGGTTTTGGAATGTTCTATGACTACTTAAAACAAAAAGACGGATCTAAAGTAACGCAAACAAAAGATGAATATATTAAAAATCAATTTACTAAATTATCAACCACTCTACAATCTGGTGCTAAAGACTTCCCAAATACAACTTATGAATTTGATAAAGAAAATAACACGATTCATTCTGTATTGAAGAATGGTAAATTAGATACAGCAAACCAAACAATTGTCTTCCCAGAAGCAATCAATATTGTGCAGCTTGCAATCATGTCTATTGGACCTGTCGAAAAAGAAACGACGTATAAATACTCGATTGATGGAGATATTTTAACGTTGACGATTGAGCAACGCGATGGCAAGAATAATTTAAATACGGTTATGTCTGCAAAATTCAAAAAAGTAGCGGAATAATCTCTTCGCTAGGAACATTTTCCCAGACAGCTCTAAAAAAGAATGTAGTATTACTACATTCTTTTTTTATGTCCTAATAGTTCTCTTCTTAAATAGAGGCAGAACCGTAAAGTGTGTTTATCCGAATCTCCATCCAAGCTAGTCCAATAAATGAAGAGCTGATTGGCTCCTTCTTCTCCTGTTGAATAATGGTGAGGTGACGGAAGAAAATGGTAATTTTTGTAAAAAATCTTGTAAAATAAAAATATTAGGAGTATAATATAAGCATAATACAACAATCTGTTTGAAGGAGGTCTAACAATGATTAGACAAACTAAGAAACTGTTTCTTGGTCTCTTCTCTCTTGGCGCAATTTTTGTGATTGCTGGATGTGGACAGAACCAAGCTTCAGACCAAAATGCCAATAACGCGCAACAAGCGCAAGCACAACAAAAACAAAAAGATCCAAATAATATTGCTGGTGAATGGGAATCCGTATTTGAGCTCGAATCGATTCAAACAGCTTTTTCCCCATTTGATATGAACTCTTATACATTTAAAAAATTTATTGAAGCCTTTAAAGATTTCAAGATGAAATTCTCCGTTGATGGCACAAACGTTAAGCTAAGCTATCAATATGACTCGAAGAAATTTGCCAAAGCTTACTACGATATTTCTAAGGATAAGAAAAAAATGACAGAAGACGCATTTGTTAGCCGTTATATTAACGGACAAACAGAGTTCGTGCAAAACTTCAAGAAATATAAAGCGTCAATGGATACATCAACTGGAACTTACAGCTATGAAGCTACAGGAACGGTTGACGAAAGTGCGAAGACTGTCACATTCGACGAAGGGCTCATCATTCTTGACTCTTTCCCTCTAACGACAGCGGGTAAAGATCATAGATTCGATCCAGCAACTTACAACTATGAAGTAAAAGACGGCATCTTGACCATCTACGCCGATATGAAGACGAAGGATAATCTTCCTGTTCATTTTGAACTGACTTTCAAACGCGTACCAAGTGCAGAAAAGAAATAGAAAGGAGACGCGACCATGTTTAAACAATACTTAAAACCATTATTCATTGCTGGCTGCTCTCTTTTAATGCTTGCCGGCTGCGGAAACCAAACTGCTACTACAACAACTACAACAACTGCTCCTTCCAATCCACTGGAAGGAAAATGGGAACAAATCGACTTCAGAAGTACTCTCGAACGTAGCTTAGGATATGAGGAGTTTTCGAGTCGACTTCCACGCCGACTCATCTACTCTGATGCCTTCAAGGACGTGACGCCGACACTAACGATTACAGGGGATTCTGCCGTATACGATCTTACAGCAACGACCAATGTGGCTGTCGGCAACTTCTATGACTACGCGAAGGCTCAAAAGTTAACAAGTGTCCAAGGAACCAAAGAACAATATATTAAAAATCAGTATGACGATTTGAAAAAAAACCTGGAAACTTATAACAAACATAATCTCCCCCTCAGCTTTGAGTTCAATGATGAAAAATATGAAATCCATCAAACCTTAAAAGAAATCACCATTAACGAAAGTGCCGGTACGTTTGAATTCAAGAACGCACCAATGTTCATTGATTTAGTAACATTCTCGAGTGGGAAATTCGTATATCCAGTGACCTATAAATATACCCTTGAAGACGGAATATTAACACTGTCACTCGAACAAAAACAAGACCTTGACAATGGGGATGCGGTTACTCTCTACTACACAATGCATTTCAAAAAAGTAGCGGAATAATCTATTCCTTAGGAACGAATTCACAGGTAACGCTGATTCAACTCTTAATAAAGTCGATTAGAGCAAAAAGGAATGTAGTTTATACTACATTCCTTTTTCTATGCCTATTTTCACTTTATAAGATTACGAATAGCAATTTGAATTTTTTGTCACAAAACGTTATGATGTAAGTATAATACGAACAACTTTTAGGAGGTCCTTTTATGAAACACTGGACTAAAAAATATTGGCTAGGTACGTTAACGGTTTTATGTGCTCTCCTATTTGCAGGATGCAGTACCGCAACAACAACCAGCCAAATGACTACACAAGAAATAACTGTTGAAAAAGCTGAAACACTTGAAGGTACATGGGAATTAGTCGATGCCCCTTCTACCCTTCAAAAAAGCTTCCTAATGCGTGGCGCTAACGCAAAAGTCTACGGTCATGCCCTAGAAGACTTTGCTGACTTTAAACCACAATTAGTCATTAGTGGAGATGGTGCGGAATTTAAATACAACTTAGATTACACGGCCTTTCTCGACCACCTCTATGAAGTAGAAGGTAATGGAACGAAGAAAAAAGAGCAATACGTTAAAGACTTCATTAATAAGCTTCGAAATAATGCCCTTCGTTTCAAAGTCACAAAAATGTCAGTGAATGCGTCGAAGCCAACATACGACTACACCTTAGCTGGTGGTAAAGTGGATGAAAGCAATCAAACGATTACGTTCCAAGAGACCCCTAGTATCCTTACTATCTACTCTTTTGGGACAACAAATCTTGTATTAGACCCGATGGCGTACAAATATGAGTGGAATGGCGATACGCTTGTATTAACAGCTGAGGGGAAAACGGAAAAAGGAACAGAAACAATCATGAAGATGACCTTCAAGAGAGTCAATGAGTAGAAAGGAGAATTCACATGTTTCGATTCAATCTTAAAAAATATTCTATTTGTGCCGCTTTCCTACTACTCTTTCTTTTAGCAGGTTGTGGGCAAAAGACGCAAGAGGCTTCAACAGAAACTGTAGACATTACAACCACTGAGGAAACGACTCAAGCCCCTGTTTCTCTTGACGGTACTTGGAAAGCTTATAATATCCGAGAAACCATTGAAAGATTGCTAGTCTATTCAAGTTTAAATGATGAAGGTAGTTTAAAAATGGTGAACTTCCTAACACCTCTTATTAGTCCTGAATTAATAATCAAAGGAAATGATGTGCAATACCATATCGCTTACGACAATACTGACTACTTCAAACTCGACTACGAACTTAGCGGAAAGAATTTTTACAGTAGCTATGACGAGTTTATGAATCAGAGTGGCAAGCTCATCCAAAGCTTCTGGTCGAAGTTGCAGCATGGCTCTGGTGGCTATAATGAGGACATGTCCAAACTCGATTTAACCATTAAAGATGGAACGATTGACCCAACAACGAAGACGATTAGATTTCCACACTCGTTATTCATTACGCCAAGCTACATTTTGAATCCAAATCAAGCTGTGACCGAAACGACTTATGAATACACGATTGAAGGGAATATCTTAACGTTAAAAGTATCCGGGTTATATGAGCGTGACGGATACAATCGATCATACACGATTCAATTTAAGAAACAATAATCGTATGTTAGGAGGTAACATACATGAAAACTCATAAGAAGAAATTTTGGCTAGGGGCTCTGGCGACGTTGTGTACTTTTGCAATGGCTGGATGCAACGTCCCTTCGGCAAGTTCTCAATCCACTCAAGAAGCCACAACTGTTGCACAGAGCGAAACTCTTGATGGCACTTGGAAATTAACGGATGTGAAGACCACTCTAAGAAAATCATTTGTCCTAAGAGGTGCTGACCCAACGCAGTACGCCTATGCGATTGATGATTTAGCTGACTGGAAACCGCAACTCGTCATTTCAGGAAATGAAGCTGAATTTAAATACAGCTATAACTTCACAAAATATTTCGAGAATCTATATGAACATATTTATAAAAATGCTTTCCCAGATAAATCCGAATTCAAGTCTGTTTTATATGAGGGTTATGAAAAAATACTTCCAGCTTTAAAAGTCACTCAAATCAAGATGGACAAAGAAACAAACCAATTCGATTTTTCTCTTCCTGAAGGTGCTGTGGATACAAGTAACAAAACGATTACTTTTAAAGAAACACCAATTCTCCTCATGACATTTTCATTAGGAATTACCATGCAACCCGCTCGTCCAATCACTTATCAATATGAATTAGATGGGGATACCCTCGTAGTCAGCGCTAGAGGCAATAACGAGCGAGGCGTTTTAGCAACCATGAAAATGACATTCAAGAAAGTAACAGAATAGAAAGGAGCCTTCACATGTATCAATCAATAACAAAAAAATTAACGCTGTGGATTGCTTTCCTTTCACTTCTACTTCTAGCAGGTTGTGCAGGAAAACAAGAAGAAACTACTGTAGCACAGTCTGAAGCGACAACCGAAACTGCTAAACAGGAAGTCTCTTTAGATGGAAAATGGAAGATTTATAATCTGCGTGACAGTCTAGAAAGCATCCTAATATACACTAATCCCATTGATCAATTGGACGGATTGCTAATTATGCTAATCGGTGCTGAAAAAACAACGATTGCTTCTGAAATTACGATTAATGGCAATACCGCTGAATATCACGGCGCCTATGATATGAATATTAGCTTTGAAGCATACTATGATACTGAGTTTAAAAATCAAAATATTTCAAAAGAAGAAGGACTCAAACGATATCAGAGCTACGTTGAATTACTTTTCAAAAAATTCCCTGATGCAGTTGGTGGTCTTTCAGAGGATAAGCAGACTCTCGATGGAACGATTAAAAACGGGAAAGTGGATACTCAAGCAAAAACCATTACATTCACTGCCCCAATTTTCTTTGCAGGTGACATACGAGCAACAACTTCTGTTCTCAGCGACAAACCTGTCACATATTCATATTCAATCGAAAATGATATTCTAACGTTAACACTCAGTGGAAATGACGAAATTTATAATCTTCCAGAAACAATTGTCCTCCAGTTCCAAAAAGTTCAAGAATAAGAAAAAGGAATCAAGCAGTCGCTTGATTCCTTTTTCATTCATTACCTAAATACCAGATATTTATTAAAATATTATCGGACCTTTGGTTCGTTATAGTAATGATAACTGCTACATCGGGCTGAGCCTTAGGTCTCAGCCCTAGCAAGCTTCAAAGAGCGGGTAAAAGTTAAAACTTTAACCCGCTCTAATTCACATTGCTTGTTTGTCACGGTTATCATTACTATAACCCAAAGCTCCTTCATATTTTAATAAACATAAATATCCACTAATACTAAAAATTACTACTGTTTATTCTGCTCATTAAATGAACCACAGTAAGACAAATTGTACTTATACTCTGCTCCACCAAAGTTAGTCTAATTAACGAAGGTATGATTGGACTCCGAAGTAGTAATAATACAAATCCAAAGGATTCTGAAGGATTTTAACAAATCCCATTATTTATTATTTTAATAACCCTTCACTTTGCAAGAAGTTGCGGGCAACTGTTTCAGCAGACTTGCCCTCTACTCC
>URWJ01000098.1 GCA_900551535.1 uncultured Granulicatella sp.
TTCCTGTCTATCCAAAGGACTTCCCGCTCACGATTCGTCATGCAAAACCAGGAGACAAGATTGCGCTGGATGCCAGTGAAACCAAACATCAAAAACTCTCAAGATGGTTTATCAATTCGAAGATTCCACTCGAAGAACGCAAGGAAATTTGGGTGTTGGAAGACGCCTCGAAAAAAATTCGCGCAATTTTGGGCTATCGCTATGCCAAACCGTTGTTCTTTGAAGAGGAAACTGGTAAAATGATTCTATCTTACGAAAACAAAACGAGGTGCACACATGTTAAAAAATGATATGTCAGAAATTTTAGTATCAGAAGAACAGTTACAAGAAACAATCAAGAAATTAGGTGCTACGTTAGCGGAAGATTACCGCGGTAAAGATCCGTTAGTCATTTGTATTCTTAAGGGTGCTATTTTCTTTATGGCAGATTTAGTCCGCGCAATGGACTGCAACTTAGAAATTGATTTCATGGATGTATCTAGTTATGGAAATGAATTCGAATCAAGCGGCGAAGTACGTATCTTAAAAGACTTAGGTCAAAGCGTTAAAGATCGTCACGTGATTATCGTGGAAGATATTATCGATACAGGCCGTACTTTAAAACACGTGGTTGAATTATTAAAACACCGCCAAGCAGCAAGTGTGAAAGTGGTGACTTTATTAGATAAGCCAGAACGTCGCGAAGAAGCCATCGAAGCGGATTATGTTGGTGTTCAAGTGCCAAATAAATTCGTTGTAGGATACGGTTTAGACTTTAAACAATTCTATCGTAACTTACCATGTATCGGTGTTTTAAAACCTGAGTTCTACGAAGATTAAAAAAGAGTTAAACTATTCGTCAATAAAAGTCAAATATGTTATGATAGAACGGTAGTGAAAATACTATCGTTCTTCTTTTATAAGAAGATGGGGAGGCAAAATGAATAATAATAACAATCGATCAATATTCAGATCTAGCTTACTGTATATCTTGATTTTCGGAGCCATTGTCATTTTTGTTGGAATGTTTAATGGGGATCAAAAAGGTCCTACAGCAGATATTTCATACACAGAATTTATGCAAAGTCTGAAAAGTGGCGAAATCAAAGATATTAAGATGCAATATTCGAATTCTGTATATACTATTACTGGGGAATATACAAATCCGAAAGAGCAAACGACAGAAGAAGCTAAGAACCAAAATGGCTTATCTATTTTTGATAACCGTACAACAAAGAGCACAAACTTCAAAACAACTGTCTTACCAAACGACTCAACGATTAAAGAAATCAATGAAGCGGCTCAATCTAAAAATACAAAGGTTGAAACTTTACCAGAAAGTTCCACAGGTGTATGGATTTCCGTTTTATTACAAGTCGTGTTACCACTTGGGGTATTAGGGTTCTTACTCTATACAATGTTTATGAGCCAAGGTGGCCAAGGTGGACGTAACAATCCAATGAACTTCGGTAAGAGCCGTGCAACAAATCAGAAGAAACAAAACGTGAAAGTACGCTTCTCTGATGTAGCCGGTGCTGAAGAAGAAAAACAAGAGCTTGTAGAAGTGGTTGAATTCTTAAAAGACCCACGTAAATTTACAGCGCTTGGTGCTCGTATTCCTGCAGGGGTACTTCTTGAGGGCCCTCCAGGGACAGGTAAAACCCTTCTTGCGAAAGCCGTTGCCGGTGAAGCAAACGTACCTTTCTTCTCGATTTCAGGTTCTGAATTCGTAGAAATGTTCGTAGGGGTTGGGGCAAGCCGTGTTCGTGACTTATTCGAAAACGCGAAGAAAAATGCTCCAGCAATTATCTTTATCGACGAAATCGATGCCGTTGGTCGTCAACGTGGTGCCGGAATGGGTGGCGGACACGACGAACGTGAACAAACATTAAACCAATTACTAGTTGAAATGGACGGGTTCGAAGGAACAGAGGGAATCATCGTGATTGCCGCAACAAACCGTTCAGACGTATTAGACCCAGCCTTGCTTCGTCCAGGACGTTTTGACCGTCAAATCTTAGTAGGTCGTCCAGACGTGAAAGGCCGTGAAGCGATTCTGAAAGTACACGCGCGCAATAAGAAACTTGCAAAAGACGTGGACTTAAAAGTAATCGCCCAACAAACTCCAGGATTCTCTGGGGCAGAGCTTGAAAACTTATTAAACGAAGCAGCTTTAGTAGCGGCTCGTCGTGATAAAAATGCTATCGACGCATTAGACGTGGATGAAGCACATGACCGTGTGATTGCTGGTCCAGCTAAGAGAGACCGTGCGATTAGTAAGAAAGAACGCGAAATGGTGGCTTACCACGAAGCGGGTCATACAATCGTTGGTATGGTCTTAAGCGATGCGCGTGTGGTTCATAAAGTAACGATTGTCCCTCGTGGACGCGCTGGCGGATATGCAATCATGCTTCCAAAAGAAGATCGTTTCTTAATGACAAAAGAAGAATTGTTCGAACAAGTAGTTGGACTTCTCGGTGGTCGTGCTGCTGAAGAATTTATCTTTGGCGTGAAGACAACAGGAGCAAGTAACGACTTTGAACAAGCAACAGGTATTGTTCGAAGCATGATTACAGAGTACGGAATGGTGGACGAATTAGGAACTGTTCAATACGAAGGAAATCATCAAGTATTTATCGGACGTGACTATGGTCAAACAAAAGGTTACTCAGATCAAGTGGCGTTTGAAATCGACAATGCAGTACGTCGTATCATGAAAGAAGCACATGAAAAAGCACTTCAAATTCTTGAAGAACATAAAGACCAATTAGAATTAATTGCTCAAAAACTTCTAGAATTAGAAACATTAGACGAACGTACAATTAAATCACTTTTCGAAACAGGTGAAATGCCAGCTCCAATCGCTAACGATGAATATCCTAGCGAAACAGAAGCGGCAAGTTTTGAAGAAACGAAAAAAGCCTTAGCAAAACGCGATGCGGAACAAGCAGAAGGCAAAGAGGTCACAGAAGAAGATGAAGAAGTCGAAGTAGCAGATGTGACCGAGGCTCCAAGCGAATTTGAAGGACCAACAGAAAACGAATAACACAAAGGGTAGGAGAGCTGAGGCTGTTGTCACAGCTCTTTTCCTTTAAAAAAGGAGAGACAAATGGCAGATTCATTATTAAAAGTATTAGCGTTCAATGATGAGGTCAAAGCTGTTGCTATGGTTGCCACAGACGCAATCGCAGAAGCGCAACGCAGACACGACACTTGGAGTTCTGCAACAGCAGCACTTGGTCGTACCATCATCGGAACACAATTATTAGCAAGTAGCTTAAAAGGCGACGAACGCATCACGGTTCAAGTGAACGGAGATGGCCCAGGTGGAAAAATCATGGCCGATGCGAATGGTCGTGGGGAAATGCGTGGTTATATCACGAATCCTCATGTGAGCCTTGAATTAAACGACAAAGGAAAATTAGATGTCCGTGGTGTCGTTGGAACAAACGGAACAATTACGGTCATCAAAGACTTAAACATGAGAGAACCATTCTCTGGTCAAGTACCAATCGTGGATGGAGAACTCGGAATGGACTTCACGTATTACTTAGCAGTTTCAGAACAAATCAACGGAGCTGTTGGGGTGTCGGTTCTTGTGAATCCGGACGAAACCGTTCGTGCAGCAGGTGGTTTCATGATTCAATTATTACCAGGGGCGAGCGAAGCGACGATTTCAGAAATCGAACGTCGTATTAGTGAAATTCCAATGGTATCGAAACTGATTGACCAACAAGAACAACCGCGAGATATTTTGAATCGATTATTAGGTGAAGAAAACATTCGAGTGTTAGAAGAAATGCCTGTGAAATTCCATTGCGCATGTACGCGTGAACGCTTCAGTGCAGGGTTAATGTCGATTGGAGTAGATGACTTACAACACTTGATTGACGAAGACCACGGTGCAGAAGTCGTGTGTCATTTCTGTGGTGAGAAATATCATTTTGACGAAGCTGAATTACAAGGTTTAATCGATGAGATTAAGGCCAAACGTGAAGAGGCAGAGGCTTAAAGATTCAATCTAAGAGAGTGAGAAGAGATGAATGAATTTCTTCTCACTCTTTTTGTGTTTTCAGCCGTTAAAGCTATACAAATAAAGAAAAACTTAGTATAATACATACATAATACAAACGAGGTGTATAGATGTTTAAACGTATCTTTTCTCGAATGAAAGGCATTTTAATGTTATTTGCAGGGAGTATCGCTCTCTTAGCGATTGCTCTAATGCTTGATTTTAAAACATTTGAGCAATTTAATTTTTACCAAGATGTCGACGTTTGGAGTCATCCGATTCTCTTATTGCAACTAGCGATGGTTGTTATTGTGCTCTTTCTGCTAGGGCAAGTCATCGGATTATCAGTGAAATATTATTTCGCATTTAAGAAATTAGATGCGCTCTTCCCGAATAACGAATGGGAACAAAAAGATTTTAAAGAAAAAGCAGACTATGTCGATGAAAAATTCGAAGCGATGATCGTAAAAGAAGTACTCATCTTTTACGGAAGCCATTTTACAGTGATTCCGCTAAAAGAATTAAAAGAAATTCATCTATACCGTACGAGTACAGGTCGCCGTGTGTATTATGGAATCAAGTTTACGTTTAAGACAAGAAGACGTCCCTTTGTTCCAAATACATATGGAAAGACACTAGAAGAAAAGTATCGTCTCGTTCGAAAGGTGAATTACTTCGTCCCAGTTAAAATTAAGGACGATTGGAAAAATATCAATAGAAAGTAGGAAATAAAGGTGCATAAAGGGTATGTGAGAAGAATGTTCTCTCTAGTGGGAACCGCTCTTTTCATAACAATGTGGGGGCTTTTCTTTTTCTTTGGAACCGTGAAAGGATACATGGGGGGAGAGGCACTCTATAAGATGGGGGATATTTATCATTTGAATGATGCGGGAACCTCCGTTGCAATTCGTGTATTGGATATAGACTCAGAGGTCCTCACATATGGTGGAAACGACTATTATTTAGTAAAACATGAAAAAGGAGTTACGCCACTTCAAGCGAAGGCTAAAGACATTCAACAGTTGTTGGATTTGAAAAAAGCGAATCCAAATGACTGGGAGCCTTTAAAACAAGAGAATATTTATTTAAATGTTCGAGTGACGCCGGAAGTAACAAAGGGGCGTAGAGGGAGTAAGACCGTCCATATATCGTCAGTATTGAAGGAAGCCATTATCAGACAATATCAGAAAGGGACTCTCTTACCGACAGAAGATGCTATACCGCTGGACTTCCTCCATTATTTAACTTTGACATCCTTTACAAATCGTTTGTTCGAAACGGTGGTGACCCTCTTTGTGTTTCTAATAGCGTTAGTATTCTTTTACGTTAGCTATAAACGAGTACTTTCATTGAAGGAACAATACGAAGTGTTTGATAAAGAGTTTCCGCGATACGCAGGGCAGATGAAGGCTTTAGCGCTGGATGCAGATTTTCATGATCCTAAGCTAAAAATACTAGTGAAGGATCATAAATTAGTTTGCTATAATAACGATTTTAGAGTGATTCAGTTGCGAGAAGTACGAAATGCTGAAGTTCGTCTCCAAGAGTTAAAAAGAAGTATCGCTTATTCCATCGATTTTGGATTTGGTGGGAATAAAAAAGTAACCATTCAATTGAAGAATCGTCCAGTGAACATTCGCCAATTAGTGGAGTATCTAAATAAAAAAGAAAGAACCAAAATATCGCTACCGTATCAATGGTATCAATGGTATTAGGTATATGGTTCATAGAAGATGAATCAAAAATTTCAATAGAAAGTAGGGTTCAAAATGCATAAAGGGTATGGAAGAAGAACAGGTCC
>URWJ01000099.1 GCA_900551535.1 uncultured Granulicatella sp.
GACACATGATTTAAAATCACCTTTTCTCCATAATTGAAAGAGACGTCTGATACTTCAATTAAAGTATGAGAATCTTCTTTATCCACATTCTCATTATTTTGCGCAGACTCAAGTAGTTCATATTTTTCAAAGAGAGGAGCTGTACTTTTAATCGAACCGATTTTCTGACTGATATTTCCAAGAACATTAAAAATGATTCCGCTAAGGCCTGTTGTCGCAATGATACTACCGATACTCACTTCTCCGATATAGGCTAGATATCCTGTTAAAACAAAGACAGAAACTTGGCAAAATAAATTACTAATTCCACCACTTACGGCAACTTTTGCCATTGTTTTACTAAAATCTCGTTGTGTATCTCCAACTTTGACAGATCTTTCATGGATTTTTTGAGTCAAATAGTTCAATTTTCTAAATACGAATAAAGTATCGTATCCACTTAATAAGTCCGAAACATGTTTTGAAAAATGCTCGTTTTCTTCAGATGTTTTCATCGTTTTAGCTGTTAACTCTCCAGAAAACAATGCGGGTAATACTGCCATCAGAACAATACAAAAAGCCGTTAATAATACAATAGACCAATGATACATAAATAGCGCTACTGCAGAAAATACAGCAGAGATGGCTCCCCCAACGACTTCAACCGTGGGCGTAAAAGCTTTTGTTCTAATTTGTTCCATATCGCTTGTAAACCAAGAAATATAGGTTTGACTATTTTTCTCATAAAAGCGTTCATAAGAAGTATTCTTTATGGCATGACTAATTCGATCTCGTAACCAAGTAACTACCTTTTGTTCAAAGAACGCTTGATAGCGAATCAACATATAGGTAAACAACAAATATAAAGCAAAAATTGCGACTAAAAGAATCGTCTCACGGATAAACCCGTTCATATCCATTTTTACTAAATAGTCTAAAATCTCTGCGTTGACAATACTTGTTAATAATTGAGAGGTCGCAATTAATGTTAAAATCGCAATAGTCACGAACACCTCTTTTTTAAACTTTTGGAAAATCACCTTCATCTAAATCTCTCCACTTCAAATTATTATGCTCATAGTTTAACATCGTCTTAATCCAATGTGTATAGGGCTTTGGACGGAAAATAAAAGAAAAGTGAGGATTTCTTAGTTCCTCACTTCCTTATATTTTTTAGTCTTATGCCAATAAACAAAATGGAGAAGGCTATTCCAACAAGAGCTCCTATTACAAACGGTACTCCCTGTTGTAGAGCTGGTAACACACTAATCGGTAAAATAGTCCCTAAAGAATATCCTCCAATACTCAAATAGCCAAGGATAAAGAGGACAATCGTCGACACCATCGTATCTTTAATCAAAGAAAAGAGCAGCATCTGTGCAATAAATAATCCAACAATTGCTAATAATGGATATCCAATTGACAGCAGGATTCCTTGAGTCGCTGAAATAAAGATTGTTTCCCCATTAGAAATATACGATACAGGAAACAGAAAAACATTCTCTTGAATTAGGATTCCATACGCCACTACAGACAGAATCACCAGCAGACTAGGAAAAGCATAAAAGTATTTCAAAGAATAGAGCGTTTCTGTCAATAATTCTTCTTTATTAGAAATCGGTACTACTTCTAGCAGCGTTTGGTGTCGTTGTTTTCTTTCTAAATATCCCCCAACCTGTACAAGGAAAAGGAAAACAAGGATTCCGCAGCCAAGAAGTTGGAAAATCGTCTGTATAAAATCACCATACTGGTAATAGGTTTGGTAGGATATCTCTTTTCCAACTAAATAATGGAATAATTGGAGTTTAGCTTTAATTTGCATAGGACTCTCTAACGAATCCGCCCATTCTTTTGGGACACGACTTAGAAGAGATTCCACCAATTCCAATCGTTTTTCATAAATCGGAATCAGCCGTTCCGTTTTCCCCTTCACTGTATAAACCCCATTTTCTTGTGCATAGGTTTGGTAAAGCGCCTGGAAAGTAGTATTCATCTCTTTCTTTGTATCTTCATCGATCGTCATTTGGTTCTCAAACGAATCTTTCAGATCATCTATCTGAGCAAATTGTCGTTCAATCACATCTCTTAAGGCCGGTTTTCCTGTAACGTGATGATATCCCATGACAAGCGCCGCAACTACTAAGATAAGAAGCGGTATCTTATAGAAAAATCCTCTTTTCTTTAAATGCATTCTATCTAATTGAACCCATCTACTCATACCGAACCTCCTCGTCTATGACGCTCTTGCCAGCATGAAGTTCCAACTGTCAACAAGAAGAACACGAATGCTCCTACAAGTAAACTGGCACATCCGTTTGAAATCGTGAACGTACCCGTCGCGTAAAAATCATCTTTCATTCCTTGGATGACAGATCCGAAGTTCACATAGTACAGTGGCAACTTGTCTGCAAAAGAAGGATAAATCTTCATGGAACGGAAGATAGGCTCTGCCCAAATAACCATCAACCCTGCGATGAACCCTACCATCTTATTTCTACTCAACTGATTACACCATGCGACGAGATTGATTAAGAATAGGAGCACACACGCTGCAAAGAGTAGGACGATTCCAATAAATTGTAATGGAAACATGAGGGCCTCTTCTTCCCCACGAAATACAAGAAACGGCGTAGTGAGGTTGTCCCAGCCAAAAGATAAACTCTGTACTAAGAAAACTACAAATAAAGCCAGAATTACTAGGGCCATATTTACCAACCAGTAACTACTCATCTTTTGTAATAAATATTTCCACTCGCGAATCGGCTTCACAGCTAACATACTACGATGCTTCCAATCGTCTAAAAGGATAGGACTGATAAATAGTAGCAAGATTGAAAATAGAACTGGCAACCAATACATCATCGGTTCATTATATTTTGTCCATTCCATCCAAAATATCCGATTGACCATTTGTAAAATATCGTCTAATTGATAACGTCCCTGCGCCTCTAAAGAACGAAACTCCATTAAATGTTGTTTAACATTCTTATACTCTAACTGTTCCTGCTTACTAGGATTAAATCCAATTGTATTATAAATCGGAAGGGGCGATTGTTCTTTATCTCTTAATTCAAGTCGCAACTCCCAAAAATGAATCTGTTCTTTTATATAAGTTTTATAATCTTGGTTTTGAAACGCTGTTACTGCACGATGATAAGCAACGGCATCCTCTAACCATTTTTCCTCTGTTTCCGTTAAACTTCTTTTCTTTGCTTCCTCTTCATATTCATTGATTAGTATCAAATGAATTTTATCTCCTTGATTTAAAGTGGTATTCAAAAGTTCATTGAGAGAAGATTTTTGTTGAAAATTCATCACAAGAAAAACAACCATCAGCAATACACAACCGATGAACTGAATTTTCATTAATCGATTTCGAACAATCAACAGTAATTGTGTTTTCATGCTAGCTTCTCCTCTCTTTTTAAACTTTCGATTGTACTATCCGTACAGTTCTTTATAAAGTGCGTAGCAACCTTTTGCTCCAATCTTAATTTCACTACATTGATGGATATTTTCTAGTATCCACTTCCATTTTTCTTTTGGAAGCTCTCCATCCGTAAGGTAAATGCTAATTTGTCTTCCTTCAGGATTCACCATGTCTACTTCTCTTGAAAATTCCTCTACAAACTTTTCGAAATACTCTTTTGAAATAAAGGTCAATTGAAGTGTATCCACGCCTTCCTTTTGCGGTGAATATTCCAATGCGATTCGTTTCTCTTTCATAAAATAAATCTTGTCGGCAATCGAATCGAGATTGTTCAGTAGATGAGAGGCCATCACAATCGTTTTTCCTTCATCCCGTAACTGTCTCAACACTTTAGAAATCAATTCCACATTATCAGGATCTAACCCGTTCATCACTTCATCCACAAGCATATAGTCTGCTTTTGTAACCAGCACTAATGCAAAACAAAGACGTTGCCGCATTCCTAGTGAATACCCACCCACTTTTTGATGAATATAGTCTTCCATTTTTAACTGCTCGATCACAGTTTGAACAGTTCCAGAAGCTACTTTCCACATCGAGGCATAGAAATTCAAATGCTCGATTCCATTTAATTCATCGTATAATTCAGATTGATCCGGCATTTTCACGATATGTTGTCTCATAAATAATGTATCAGTTGTATAATTTTTCCCTTGATAGCACACCGAAATACCGTTATTTCTTAAGTGTCCAGACAGTATTTGGATAAGCGTAGATTTTCCTACGCCATTCGGTGCTACTAGTCCAATAATTTGAGACGATGGAAGCTCTAAGTCAATCTGATTTAGAATCTCTTTTTTCCCATATGAAAAATTCTGAATATGAACTTCTAGCATTCGTTTGACTCCTTCCTGTACTTGTATCTTAATTTAACCGTTTCTGTTACCGCTTCCTTCGTTAATATTATAGCAAATTTTCTTTTAGAAAATAGAGTTCTTTTGTAGATTTCAATCAAATTCCTATAAAAATATCGACTTTTGTTTGATTTTTGCACACAAAAAACCACACCTCTCTTCTGAGGTGTGGTAGCTCTATTATATTAGGCTTTTGTTTTTTCAGCGCGGTCACGTTTCATTTGGCTTGAACGTAATTGTCCGCAGGCTGCTTCGATATCATGTCCGAATTCTTTACGAACGACACAGTTGATGTGGTTTTTCTTCAAGACATCGTAGAAGGCAACTACTCGTTCTTTTCCACTACGTTCATATTGGTCATGTTCACGAACTTTGTTATACGGAATTAAGTTGACATATGAAAGACGTTTCTTATCCGCAAGAAGGTCGGCCAATTGTTGCGCTTGTTCCACCGAATCATTCACGTGATCGAGCATGATGTACTCGAAAGTTACACGACGATTTGTTTTAGCGATGTATTCATTAATGGCATCCATCACGACTTCGATTGGATATTTACGGTTGATACGCATGATACGAGAACGTGTATCGTTATCTGGCGCATGAAGTGATAATGCAAGGTTCACTTGTAATCCTTCGTCTGCGAACTCGCGAATCTTTGGAGCCAAACCACTTGTAGATACAGTGATATGACGAGCCCCAATTCCAAGCCCTTTATCAGAGTTGACCACTTTCAAGAATTTAATCACGTTATCATAGTTATCAAATGGTTCACCAATCCCCATGACTACGATATGGCTAACGCGGTCCCCAGGAGACACTTCATCTAAAGTTCGTTGCACGTGCATGACTTGCGCTACGATTTCCCCAGCAACAAGGTCACGTTGTTTTGCGATAATTCCGCTGGCACAGAAAGTACATCCGATATTACATCCTACTTGTGTCGTTACACAGATAGATAAGCCGTATTCTTGTGGCATTAATACCGTTTCGATTAAGAGGCCGTCTGCTAATTCAAAGAGGAATTTACGTGTTCCGTCTGTTGATTGTTGTTTGATACGTTCGTTTAACACTGGGAATGTGAACTCTTCTTGTAACTCCTCAATCAGTGATTTTGGCAAGTTTGTCATTTCTTCAAAACTGGTTACACGTTTGCGGTAAAGCCAGTCCCATAATTGACCTGCTCTGAATTTCTTTTCGCCTTTTGCTTCAAACCAAGCTGTTAGCTCTTCTAGTGGCATGCCGTAAATAATCGGTTTTCCTTCATATTGACGAACCACTCGTCCAATTTTTCTAACCATATCTATTCCTCTTTCCTATACTTGAAATGCTCTAATGATTGTTTCTCTGTTTGCATGAGCGCTTAATAACACCGATAATTTCACACGAGCCTTTTGTCCACTAAGCCCTGTTGTGAAAATCACCCCTGCTTCG
>URWJ01000100.1 GCA_900551535.1 uncultured Granulicatella sp.
GTGTCCCAAGCCACTCGGCATTCAGTTCGCTCGCTACGATTTTATCAACAACTTGTCCGATAATACGCGCTGGGTACACCGCCGCAATACTACTTCCGATCATCAAAATAAAACTAACAAGGTAGCGCATCGGATGTTTCTTTATAAAATTAATAATGACTTTTAATAAATCGTTCATCGTTTTCCTCCATCAAAAAAGCCGTCACCTTCCCCACGCATGGAAAAAGTAACGGCTCACTTAAATTTATCTATAAAATGCGCTATACTTCATTCACCAAAATTGGAAGGTTTCTCAAAAAATGTACTTGTTTTACGTTTAAGTTGTTCATTGATTTCTCCTCCAATCTGATAAATTTAACGTTATATCTGAATTATACCGCAAAACACCGTCATGTCAATACCTTTCGAAGTTTTTCACAATCGAATTCATTGATAATGGTTCTCAATACGGTTACAATAGAATCATTACAAATTAGAAAAGGATGAAAGATTTACAATATGGCAAAAGACATTCGTGTTTTACTTTACTATAAATATGTTCCAATCGAAAATGCGGAACAATTTGCGGCAGATCATTTAGCATTCTGCAAATCAATCGGATTAAAAGGACGTATCCTTGTCGCTGACGAAGGAATCAACGGAACTGTATCTGGTGATTACGAAACAACTCAAAAATATATGGACTATGTTCACTCTCTTCCAGGGATGGAAGACTTATGGTTTAAAATCGACGAAGAAAACGAGCAAGCCTTCAAGAAGATGTTCGTTCGTTACAAAAAAGAAATCGTACACCTTGGTTTAGAGGACAACGACTTCGATAACGATATTAACCCACTTGAAACAACAGGTGCTTACCTTTCTCCAAAAGAATTCAAGGAAGCTCTTTTAGACGAAAACACTGTTGTACTAGACACTCGTAACGACTACGAGTACGACTTAGGTCACTTCCGCGGTGCGATTCGTCCTGACATTCGCAACTTCCGTGAATTACCACAATGGGTTCGCGATAACAAAGAGAAATTCATGGACAAACGTGTCGTTGTTTACTGTACAGGTGGCGTTCGCTGTGAGAAATTCTCTGGCTGGATGGTTCGTGAAGGCTACAAAGATGTCGGTCAATTACACGGCGGTATCGCAACTTACGGAAAAGACCCAGAAGTTCAAGGCGAATTATGGGATGGAAAAATGTACGTATTTGACGAACGTATCGCTGTTGACATCAACCACGTAGACCCAGTAGTGATTGGGAAAGACTGGTTCGATGGTACACCTTGCGAACGTTACGTAAACTGTGGAAACCCAGAATGTAACCGTCGTATCTTAGCTTCAGAAGAAAACGAAGACAAATACTTACGTGGTTGCTGCCATGAATGTCGTGTTCACCCACGCAACCGCTACGTGAAAGAGCACAACTTATCACTAGAAGAAATCGTGGCTCGCTTAGAAGCTATCGGCGAAGAACTAGATACAGTGAATGCTTAATTTGATGAACAAGCTAAAACATTTTTGGTTTGATTGATTGTGTATGGATTCCGAAGAATCTTGCGGATTTCATAGCCACAATAATGGGGAATCGTACTAAAGATGAATTAAAGGGCGTAGGGATTTATTCCTTACGCCCTTTTTGAAGCTTTAGAGGTGAGAGCCTACAGGCTCAAACCGGTACCCCATTATTGTAGTTATGATAAAATCCGCTAGGATTCGAAGGAATCCATCATAAATAACACCCTATTTGGCCATGACCAAATAGGGTGTTTTTGCATTCATTCAAATTCATGTTTAACGGTTTCTAGTGCTGCGGCGATAACTTGATGCATATCGTAATAACGATACTGTCCAAGGCGTCCTCCGAAAATCACTTGCGGAACCGTCTGCGCTAATTTCTTATACTGCGCGTACAAGTCGTTGTTGACTTTATTATTCACTGGATAATAAGGCTCGTCGCCCACTTTCCAATCGGCAGGATACTCACGCGTAATCACCGTTTTTGGCTGCATGCCAAACTCGAAATGCTTATGCTCGATGATACGAGTGTATGGCGTTTCGCGGTCTGTATAGTTTACTACCGCATTTCCTTGATAGTTCTCCACGTCCACGACTTCTGTTTCAAAACGGAGCGAACGGTATTCTAATGTGCCTAGTTCATAATCGAAGAACTCATCAATCATTCCCGTGAAGACGATTTTGGCACCACTACTTAAGTACTCGTCTTTTTTCGCGAAGAAATCGACATTCAACTCGACTTCGATATTCTCATGGTCCAGCATGGCTTCAATCATCTTCGTATAGCCGCCAATCGGAATCCCTTGGTACGTATCGTTGAAGTAGTTGTTATCGTAAGTGTAACGAACCGGCAAGCGGCGAATGATAAATGCTGGTAATTCTGTAGCCGAACGTCCCCATTGTTTCTCCGTATAGCCCTTGATGAGCTTGTAGTAAATATCTTCCCCAACAAGAGAAATCGCCTGCTCTTCTAAGTTTTCAGGCTCTTTGTCCCCGAGTACCGCACGCTGTTCAGCAATTTTCGCTTCGGCTTCTTGTGGCGTCACCACACCCCATAATTTATTGAAAGTATTCATGTTAAAGGGCAAGTTGTAGATTTCTCCGTTGAAGTTGGCAACTGGAGTATTGGTATAGCGATTAAATGTCGCAAACTGATGCACGTAATCCCAAATCTTCTTGTCGCTCGTGTGGAAAATATGCGCACCGTATTCGTGCACTTGAATGCCTTCCACTTCTTTTGTATAAATATTCCCCGCAATATGATTTCTCTTCTCAATCACTTTTACTTTATAACCGCGTGTCGCTGCTTCATGCGCAAAGGTCGCACCGAATAATCCAGCACCCACAACGATGTAATCAAATGGTTTCATGTGGTTTCCCCATTTCTTATTTTATCTTATTCATTATACCATGGACCCTCAAGGCGAACCAAATCGATGAAGCACACTTTGCGAAATTATCATATATGATAATTTCTCCCATAATAAATATCCAGTGGCTTAGCGGGTGGCTTTTCAATTTCGGGCATAGCTCTGATCTCAGAGCGACGCCTCAAGGCGCTCGTGTGGCCTGCGACGAGCACCTATTTACGTTTTCCTGTAAACGGATCTTCCAATTCTAATTCCAATTGTTCCGCTATATGATCTTCTTTTAGTTGATTCCGTATATACTCTCCAATGGCTTTCGAATTCTTTCCAACCGAATCTACATAAAAACCTCTACACCAAAATGATCTATTTCGATACTTAAATCTTGCATTCGCCCATCTTTCAAATATCATTTGGCTACTTTTTCCTTTTAAATATCCGACAAAACCAGAAACACTCATTTTTGGTGGTATTTCTACTAACATGTGCACATGATCCACGCCGACTTCTGCTTCGATTATATGTACATGTTTCCATTCGCATAACTGCCGTAACATTCTGCCGACATCAAGCCTCCTTGACTCATAGAATGCCTTTCTTCTATATTTTGGTGCGAAAACGATATGATACTTACAGTTCCATTTCGTATGTGATAAACTGTGTAAGTCATCGGTATATCCCATGACAAAACCTCCTTAGTTCTTTCGATGTAGTTTGCAGACCACATACGAATTATAACTAAGGAGGCTTGTTTTTTCATTATCACTCCGCTAAAGCTTTTTGGACCCCCGGACAATCCGGGGGTTTTAATTAGACCAAAAAGCCCCGAGATTTCTCTCGGGGCTTTTCGTCAAACTTTAGAAGTGATCACCTAGGTGAGATTATTCTTCTTCGTCCTCTTTTTTCTTGCCAGTCGCAAGTAATCCTAAACCTGCAAGGAGTGACATGCTTGCTGCATTGAAGACTGCTGATAAGTCTTCCACACCTGTGTTAGGTAATTCTGGTTTACCTGGAGTTGGAGGTGTTTGAGGAGGTGTATTTGGTGTGTTTGGAGGAGTTACTGTGTTATTGAACTCAGTATCTTCTGGTAATCCAGCCACAGCCGTTAATACTTTACCGTCTTTCGCTACAGTTACAGTGACAGTCGCAACCATTGTATCGTAAGTTACGCCTTCTTCTGTTCCTTTCACTTCTTCAACAGTGTAAGTGTAAACTCCTTCTTCGCCTCGCTTGAATGTTAAGGCAGAGAATTTAATCTTACCGTCAGCGTCGTTAGTTACTGTTTCGATGACATTTCCATCTTTGTCTTTTAGTACAAAGCTGAATTCGCCATCTTTCAGTGGACGACCTTCAAGTTTCTTAGTGAATTCGAATTCCACTTTTGTTGGAATGTTAACAACACGAGTTTCAGTTGGTTTTTCTGGTTTTTCAACTGATTTCTTAGTTGGATCGTATTGGTGAACTGTTTGACTCGCAGTATTTTCGATATCTACGCCATCTTTAGCAGTTTCTTTGATTGTCGCAACAATATCAAATTTATAGTAGCGACCGAATGCGAATTTAGTAGTATCTAATACTTTAGTATCTTCAGCATCGCCTAAAGATTTCGTTAAATCAGCTTTAGAAGTTGCTGTAATTACGCCATTTTCAACTTTGATGTCGAATTTAGCTGTTACATCTTCACCAGTTACGCTGTCGTAAGCTTTAATATTCGCCACATCAACCGTTAAGTTTTCTTCATCGTAGTTATCTGTGATTCCTACTGATTGGATGTAATCTTTGTTGTTTGCGTCAAATTTAGTTGTATCTAACCAAACTTGGTAAACAACTTTGTCACCCTTCTTAAGTGTTGATGTATTGATATTTTCTGCTTCGTTGTTATCAGTTGTATCCGCATAAGGATCTGCTTTCGTATCTGTTACAGCATCTGTCAACTCAGCATCATCATCTACTAACTTGTCGCCAGTAGTATCGAATTTCTCATCCTTCACAACAAATTTCTTAGGTTGGAATTCTGGTGTTTCTGGAGGAGTTACTGTGTTGTTGAACTCTTTATCTGCTGCATCTGTTACTTTCGTTACGAGGATCTTAGCAGTTCCATCGTAAGAAACTTCAACAGAGATTTCAGCTTTCATTGTATCGTAAGTTACTGTCGCATCTGTTCCAGCTATTTCTTCTACAGTGTATTTATGAGTTCCTTCGTCACCCTTCTTGAATTCGATCTTACTGAATTTAATCTTACCGTCTTTATCATTCTTAACAGTTTCGATTTCAGTACCTTCTGCATCTTTCAATACGAAGCTGAATTCGCCAGCTGCTAATTCGCGACCTTCAAGTTTCTTAGTGAAGTCAAATTCTACTTCGATTGGAACTTGGTTAACACGTTTTTCAGTTGGTTTTTCAGGAGTCTTAACTGTCTTAGACGCTGGGTCATATTGGTGAACGATTTGTGTTGCAGTATTTTCGATTTGTGAACCGCCAGCTACATCTTCTTTCACTGTTGCTACGATATCAAATTTATAGTAGCGACCAAATGCTAGTTTCGTTGTATCGATTACTTGAGTATCTTCTGCATCTCCTAAAGATTTCGTTAATGAAGCTTTAGATGTTGCTTTAATGACGCCATCTTCAACTGTGATGTCGAATAAATCAGTTACATCTGCACCAGTCTTGCTGTCGTATGCTTTCACATTAGCTGCTTCAACTGTTAATTTCGCTTCATCGTAATCGTCAGTAATACCAACTGATTGGATGTTTTGTTTTTCAGTGAAGTTGTTTGTGTCTAACCATACTTGGTACACTAGTTTTTCGCCACGTTTAACAGTCTTCGTATTTAAGTTTTCAGCTTCGTTGTTGTC
>URWJ01000101.1 GCA_900551535.1 uncultured Granulicatella sp.
TTTTCTTAGAGATTGCAACGATGTTATTAGCAGTTTTTAAATGTTGACGATGATTTTCTCGGTAAGCAGCATTCTCAGGTTTTAGGAACTCCTCGATGCTGCCATGGATCCATGCAACCTTCTTTCCTTCTGGTCGTTTTGAGAAAGGAAACGCTGGATTCATAATGGTAAACGAAATTTCAACGTCGTACTCATCTTTAATCAGATGATTGCGAACAAGGTCTGGAAACCAAATTCTTGCTCTCCAAAGTAATGCTTCAACGACGCGAGAGTGTTTCTTTGCCTTATACGGTTTTAGAATTCGAACTCCTTCTGGCACGGGTTCATACCCCTTATCAAAGTGCTCGATTTCTAAAATATCAACGTCATATTTTTCTAAATCTAGATGGTTAACGATAGTTGAGAGGATTTTTTCAGCTCCTCCTCCAAGAGAAAAGGACCATAAATAAACAAGAATTTTTTTCTTATTTCCCATAATACTCTCCTTTATACTTCTCGTATCCATTTTCAAGATCGACAAATAATGCATCATGATGCGCCACCTGCTTATCTGCTGGAGGTGGTGTCATATAATCACCAAATGCTGTTTTTAAGTAAGCATCGTATCCAACTGGAATTGGCATTTCCGTTTGTTCAAATGGTACAAATAACGCTGATTCAAAGCTTTCGATTGGATATTTATTTTTCATATATCCAGGTCCTGCACAAAGTTCTGTGATTCCGTCACTTTCTTCACGCGTGTACTTTGTCATCTCGCGCTGCGCCTTGCTCCAAATTTTATAGCGTAATGAACGAGTTGGGACGATCCCTAATAAGAATAAGCTTCCCCATTTCATCAATCCACCATGTTTTTCAGGAATTGTTTGCGCGCGGAACAATGAGTAAATCAACGCCCAACGAACTTGTTTCTTACGTGCTGATTCTGATTTTGGATAATAATCTAGCGGCAGGATATCAATTGCTAAACCATGCGGTACGTCTAAGTCCGCTTGATAAGGTTTCACGCAAGTCGTTTCTTTATCACGAATTGTCACAAACAAATTACGGTCTAAGTAATGTTCGTCACTGTTTGACATCACATAACGCCCATCTGCTTCTTTTGGCCACAATTCAATCAGTTTTTCATAATCTTTTCGTGGCATAAAGAAATCTAAATCATCATCCCAAGGGATAAAGCCTTTATGGCGAAGTGCTCCAATGGCCCCACCACCGCATAAATAACATAATAATTCATGTTGCTTACAAAATGACACAAAGTATTCAGCCATTTCTAAACATTTCTCTTGTAATGGTTCCATGTTTTCCTCACTTTCTAAATATCCCATTTAGCCACTGTTTTAAATGGCGTTAATTTATCTTCCTCGAAGAAATGATAAATGTCTTTCATCTCTTGGATTGGATTTGATTCAAAAATAATTAAGTTCAAACGTGCATGTACTTTTGGATCTGCCATGAATTGAACTGCCTCTTCAAAGTCCTTGCGACCTGACCGAGAACTTCCAACCCAAGTCAATCCTTTTTCAAGAATGTCACGTGTGTTTAATGGTACTTCGAACTCGCTAACCCCCATCATAACAACCGTACCTTGAGGTTGAATATGACGGATAATCTCACGGTATGCATCTTGAGTTCCGCTTCCGCCCACACATTCAATCGCATGATCGAATGTAAAGTCTTCTGGAAGATCGCTCACATCATACACTTCATCAACGAATGAGAACAAACGTAATTTCTCAGGATTTTTACCCACAATAATAATCTTAGATTCTGGGAATTTTGCCTTTGCAATCGTTGCAACAACGTATGCTAAACTTCCTGAGCCCCATACGACGATACGATTACGACGGCTATGAGCCACTTTGTCAAAACGACGCAACCCGTGAACCCCAACTGAAACGAATTCAGAAATAGCAGCGACTTTATCTGGAACATCTTCGTATTTCACAACACGATCGATTGGAATTGTCACGAATTCACGCATGAATCCGTCATGGCCACTTGAACGGAAGTATGTTCCATTCACATAGTTCTCATAGAACTCTGTCTCCTGGTCAAAATCACGTGGTGGTTGATTTGGAATCATCACCACATGGTCTCCTGGCTTATACGTTCCTGTTGGGTCCGCAACAACGATTCCACAACATTCATGAATCAATGCCATTGGTAATTTCTTCTGCAAAATTTTAGCAGGACGTGTTCCTTGGAAGTAACGTTGGTCAGCATGACACAAAGCTAAATAGTTTGGTCGTACCACCACAGTATCTTCTTCATAGAAAGACACATCTTCATATTTAATTGAGAAAAACGATGGACGAATGAGTTGATACACTCGATTAATCATTTTAAATCTCTCCTAACATCGCTTGCGCAATTTTCAAATCTGTTACTGTCGTGATTTTAATGTTTGAGTATTCACCTTCAACAAGAGCTACTTTCACATCATTGACTACGAATACTTTACATGCATCGGTCAAGATTTCTTTGACATCCTCTGTAAGGCTATCATACAAGTCAGTAAAGGCTTGAATTTTGAATGTTTGAGGTGTTTGCCCTTGATACATATGTGTTCTGTTTGGAATAGAAGAAATCACTTTTCCATCTACAGATTCAACGATTGTATCATTAGCCATCACTACAGTATCTGCTACATCATATTGTTTCATCGCTTCGATATTATCAACAATCATGCGATATGAAACAAACGGACGCACCGCATCATGTGTAATCAACACATCTTCAGGTGAAAATGATCCGCTATTTTTGATATCTGCGATAATACTTAAAATACTATCATTACGATTCCCACCACCGCTAACGACACGAATTTTGTCTTTATTCGTCAAAATATGTTTATCTAATAAATCATTAAAGTAGCTCACCCAATTAGGATGAACAGCTACATAGACAACATCTACGTCTGGAACAAACAAGAATTTTTCAACTGTGTGAATAATAATTGGTTTATTCCCTAATGGTAGAAATTGTTTTGGCATTTCTTGAATTCCCATACGAGTTCCGGTTCCACCGGCTAAAATCCCAGCATAAATCATTTTATACACCTCTTATTTCCCCTATTAAGGAGTTGTTAAATAATATAAATCTTCTCTTTCTTGTAGTAATGGATATGTTTGAACAGTTGGTTGTCCCATTAATTTACGGATTGAATTACTTACTCCTAATAACACCTCATCCGTTGCATATGAGTAATAGATTTGCTCTCCTGCATTGTTTGTTAATAACAACTGTCTTTCTTCGATAAATGTTTGTGTTAAATTATTTCCTGTGATAGCAGGACCATAAGTGTTTTTAAGGGCCATCACTTGTCCAATTGGCAAGTCCGTTTTCACGTTCTTACTTACCGCATTCATTAATTGCTCGAAGTTTGTAACAGAATTGAAAGTCATCAATTTTTTAACAAGTTCCTCGATAACGATACGTTGACGTTTTTGACGTCCTGTATCTCCTTCTGGATCGTCATAACGCATACGTGCAAAACGTAAGGCACTTTCACCATCAAGAAGTTCAGTTTTTCCTTCAACAAATGAACGGTCTTCATATGTGAAAGTAAGTGGACTTGTCACTTCAATTCCACCGACAGCATCGACGAATTCCATTAACCCTTCCATGTTAATTTGCACATAGAAGTCAATTGTCGTATCAAGCATTTTCTCAACAGAATTAATAACCATTGGGGCCTTCCCATAAGCAAAGGCATGGTTCAATTTATCATAGCCACCTGTTCCTACAATTTCTGTATAAGTGTCGCGAGGTAGACTGAGTAGTTGAGATTTTTTTGTTGATGGATTAACTGTCAATAAGAGCATTGTATCTGAACGACCATCTTCTTCCGTACGTCCATACGCCCCATTATCAATCCCCAATAATAGAATGTTAATCGGTTTTGCGTTTTTAATAATGTCGTTTGCTTCTTGCTCTGTACGGTTCCCAACATCTTGAGTAATTGTGTTAATCGTATGGTTAATTCGGCTTGCATAGTAAGTTCCCGCTACTGCAATAATCGCGAGTAAAAGGATTAAAATAAAACCAATACGTCCACGTTTCTTTTTCTTTTCTTGACGTCTCCCTTGTCGGGTCCATTCATTTGATTCGTTCATATTTACACTCCAATACTTTTAAGGGTTTTGTTTTTGTGTAGGCTGAGTTGGCGCAACAGGCTCTTGCGTTGCAGGAGCTGATTGCGTTGGTTGTACAGGCTGTGGTTGCTCTGGCGCAGCCGTCGCTTGTGATGCCTGAGTTGCTGGTGCTGTTGGTGTCACAGCACTACTTCCGCTACCATTATTAGATGGATTTGTCGGTGCAACATAGTCGTCATCATCATTACTGTTGTTATTGTAATTGTTATTATTGTAACTATTGTTATAATTTGGCGTTACATTTGGTTCTACGTAAGTATCCCCTTGTTCTTGTACGTTCGAATTATTTTGTGGAGCATTTTGCTCAATATTGACTGATGACTGCGTTTCTTTTGTCTCGATATGTTTCAATTCAGTAATTTCTTCTAAATCAAGAGATTTTCTGATGACATTTGAAACACGAATTTTTTCTGCTTCTGGAATGACAAAGTAATAAATTCCATTGATCATCGATCCATCCCCATTAATCGTATCCGATTCAAAATGTTGGAGAGCTTCTTTATGCGTTTGAGCGATTTGGAATAATTTTTCTACTGTAAAGTTTGTTTTTACTGAATTCTCTAATGTTTTAAGAATTTCTTCGTATTTCGTTACAGAACCTAAAGTCAATAATTTTTCAACAAGTTTTTGAATCACATATTGTTGACGTTTTTGACGACCTGTATCTCCTTCTGGATCATCATAACGCATACGTGCAAAACGTAAGGCACTTTCACCATCAAGAAGTTCCGTTTTTCCTTCAACGAAAGAACGTCCTTCATATGTGAAAGTAAGTGGACTTGTCACTTCAATTCCACCGACAGCATCGACGAATTCCATTAACCCTTCCATGTTAATTTGCACATAGAAGTCAATTGTCGTATCAAGCATTTTCTCAACAGAATTAATAACCATTGGGGCCTTCCCATAAGCAAAGGCATGGTTCAATTTATCATAGCCACCTGTTCCTACAATTTCTGTATAAGTGTCGCGAGGTAGACTGAGTAGTTGAGATTTTTTTGTTGATGGATTAACTGTCAATAAGAGCATTGTATCTGAACGACCATCTTCTTCCGTACGTCCATACGCCCCATTATCAATCCCCAATAATAGAATGTTAATCGGTTTTGCGTTTTTAATAATGTCGTTTGCTTCTTGCTCTGTACGGTTCCCAACATCTTGAGTAATTGTGTTAATCGTATGGTTAATTCGGCTTGCATAGTAAGTTCCCGCTACTGCAATAATCGCGAGTAAAAGGATTAAAATAAAACCAATACGTCCACGTTTCTTTTTCTTTTCTTGACGTCTCCCTTGTCGGGTCCATTCATTTGATTCGTTCATATTTACACTCCAATACTTTTAAGGGTTTTGTTTTTGTGTAGGCTGAGTTGGCGCAACAGGCTCTTGCGTTGCAGGAGCTGATTGCGTTGGTTGTACAGGCTGTGGTTGCTCTGGCGCAGCCGTCGCTTGTGATGCCTGAGTTGCTGGTGCTGTTGGTGTCACAGCACTACTTCCGCTACCATTATTAGATGGATTTGTCGGTGCAACATAGTCGTCATCATCATTACTGTTGTTATTGTAATTGTTATTATT
>URWJ01000102.1 GCA_900551535.1 uncultured Granulicatella sp.
GATGAAGAACGTAAAGCTGCGATGGTCTCTAACTTACTCGTTGTTCTTTGCGGCAATCATGATGCTCAACCAATCGTTAACACAGGAAGCCTATACTAACGATGGCTGATTTAAAGAAAAAACAAATTCCATTACGACTGTCATCTAAATTATACGCTGCTATCGCATCATGGGCAGAAGATGATTTTAGATCAGTCAATGGACAAATCGAATACTTATTAACGGAATGCGTGAAGCAACGTAAGAAAGATGGTAAATACGTCTCTGAAACCATAGACGAACCATTTGAAATCGACATTGAATAACAAAAAGGATGGACGAAATTCGCCCATCCTCTTTTTCTATTTATTCAAATTGTTAGCAGGTCGTTGAGTTCATGCAGTCCAAAAGAAAATTAAGTATAAGCACCATGATTACGAAGAATCATGCGGATTTTATAATCGCAGTAATGGGGAATAGCATTAAATGCGAAAAAGCTGGAGTTAGGAATTTATTCCTTACTCCAGCTTTGAGGCTTTAAAGGTGAGAGACTTCGGCTCGAACCGGTGCCCCATTACAGCGATTATAAACAAATCCGCAAGGATTCGCAGTAATCATAAAACTAACTTTTATTGTTTAATTTTCTTTTGGCTATGCAGTGGTTTGGCGAAAATCATACGACCTGCTGCAGTTTGAAGGGCGCTCGTTACGACCACTTCAATCTCTTGATTCATATAATATTGTCCATCTTCCACGACAATCATCGTACCGTCATCCAAGTACGCAACCCCTTGTTGGCGCTCCGTTCCCGATTTAACAACCGTTGTCTTCAAGGTTTCCCCTGGAATCACAACTGGCTTGATGGCTTGCGCTAACGCATTAATATTAAAGACTGGCACATTTTGGAACTCACTGACTTTATTTAAGTTAAAGTCGTTCGTGATAATAATGCCGTCAATCGCCTTTGCCAAGCGAATTAACTTGCGGTCCACTTCATTAATATCGTCATAGTCTCCATCGTAAATTTCTACTTTAATATTCTCTTCTTTTTGAAGAGCGTTTAAAATATCTAATCCACGGCGCCCTCTCACACGCTTCAAGCTATCAGCGCTATCGGCGATATATTGTAATTCATTCAGTACAAATACTGGAATCACGAGCACCCCTTCGATAAAGCCTGTTTTAGCGATATCGTAAATTCGTCCATCGATAATGACGCTTGTATCAAGCAGTTTGTATTTTCTGAAGTTATCTCCTGCTTTACGTTCAAGCACTGGAGAATCCTCCGTTTTCTTTCTTGTCGCTGTAAATGCTTTTAGAATATCTTCACGACGCGTCGTTCCGACATAAAAGCCAAGGTACCCAAAGATAATACTTAAGGCGATTGGTAAAGCTTGCGTAATTGCTGGAATTTGTAAATTAGTAAATGGCAATCCAACGAGCCATGCGACTAAGAGTCCAATCAGTGCACCAATCATTCCAAAGAGTAAATAGCTCACGGAAAGTTGGCTAACGAGTTTTTCAAGTCTACGAATGCCCGCTAAAATCGGATCCGTCACGAATAGGGAAATAAAGAATAGAATAATAGCACCTAACAAAATACTCGTAACTTGCGATGTTAACCATTCATTCGTAATGTTGAATGCTTGCCATAGACTTGGAAAGTACGTTGCACCTAAAGACCCTCCGAGCAATACGAAAATCAGTTGCAATAACTTTCTTCCGTATGCTCGAAATTTTTTAGGTTGTTCCATAATATTTCTCCTTTCTAATTTTCTTTTCCGAAGGCTTTGTAAATAGCTTCTTTGACAGAAGATACTCCAACGACTTCGATATTTTTTGGAAGTTCCCATCCATCTAAATTATTTTTTGGAATAAAGACACGCTTAAACCCGAGCTTTTCAGCCTCGCGAACACGGTCATAGACACGATTCACTTTACGGATTTCACCAGTCAAGCCGATTTCGCCGATAAAGCAATCACCCATCTTCGTTTCTTTTTCCTTGTAGCTTGAAACAATACTCATTGCAATCGCTAAGTCGACTGCGGGTTCGTTGAGTTTCAAACCACCTGTTGATTTAAAGTAAGCATCTTGGTTTTGTAATAGAAGTCCTGCACGTTTCTCAAGAACTGCCATCAAGAGCGCTACACGATTATAGTCCAAACCACTTGTCGTACGACGTGCATTTCCAAAGGCCGTTGGTGACAATAAACATTGCACCTCGGTTAAAATTGGCCTTGTTCCTTCAAGAGACACGACAATCGCAGAGCCTGTTGCGCCTGCAAGCCGTTCTTCTAAGAAGACTTCGGAAGGGTTCGTTACTTCGTTCAGCCCTTCTTGATGCATTTCGAAAACGCCAATTTCGTTGGTAGACCCAAAACGGTTTTTCACGGAACGAAGCACGCGGAAGCTATGATGTTTATCTCCTTCGAAATAAAGAACGGTATCCACCATATGTTCCAACATACGTGGCCCTGCTAATGCTCCTTCTTTTGTCACGTGACCTACGATAAAGATGGCAATCTGATTGAGCTTTGCTAGTCGCATCAATGTAGCTGTCGCCTCACGAACATGAGACACACTTCCTGCAACCCCATTTGCTTGCGGATGTGTCATCGTTTGAATCGAGTCGATAATGACATAGTCTGGTTTCAATGCTTCCACTTGCGCAACGATATCTTCTAGGTTTGTTTCAGCGTAAATATAAAATCCGTCTGCTTGCATCCCGAGACGCTCCGCACGCATTTTAATTTGAGACGCACTTTCTTCTCCTGATACATAGAGAACCGTTCCTTGTGTTTGTTGTAATTCACTAGACACTTGTAATAATAAGGTAGATTTCCCAATCCCTGGATCCCCACCAATTAATACTAGAGAACCCGGAACCACGCCACCTCCAAGCACGCGGTCGAGTTCGCTAATCGATGTCTTCACACGATTCACACGCTCATACGCCACTTGATCAAGACGCATTGGTTTTGTCTTGTGTGCTTCTTCTGAATGTTGCACTAAGGAAGGACGTTTCGCATTGCTCGTCGTTTCCTTGAACTCTTCCATCGTAGACCAGTTCCCGCAGTTTGGGCATTTCCCTAAATATTTTGGTGAATTATATCCACACTCTCTACATACAAAACTTGTGGCTGCTTTTGCCATTTTGGCTCCTTTCTAACGAACGCCAGAAGAACCAAAGCCGCCTGTACGTTCATTCATATCGTTTTCTTCATCCGCATCCGCTTTTAAGAACGGTAGGAAGATTCCTTGGCCGATACGATCGCCTTTTTTAATTTCTTTATCGAATAATCCGAAGTTTAATAATTGGAAGTAAATATGCCCTTCGTTGTCAGGGTTGTTGTAGTAGTCGCTATCCACGATTCCCACACCGTTTGGTAAGACAAGGAAGTGTTTCAATGGGTTACTTGAGCGGTTCGCCAATTGTAAGTACTCATCTTCTTGCATATAAGACTTGATTCCCGTTGGAACAAGCACTGGTTTTAAGACTTTTTGCTCTTTCGCCAATTCTTCTTCTACTTTTTCTTTATCCGTTGTATAAATCCATTGTTTTAATTGAGTGGCTGCAAATTTGAAAAGCATTTTCCAAATGCTTGGTAATACGATATCTTCGGCAGCTTCGAAGTCATATCCTGCTGAATGTTTTGTCGAACGTTTTGGAACAGTGATTCCTTTTCCTTCATAAGCAGATACGATTTCAAATCCACGTTTTCTTTCCATTTCATCACCTTTTTCATTTAATTTCTAACTCTTATCATAACATTGTTTTTCCCTAGTTGCATCCGTTCTCAATCAAAATTTAAAATATAACGCTTCTTTATTATAAGTTATGACAAAATTCCAACTTTCGAACCGTGATTTCGGCAAAGTGCACAATTTTTACAGTCGTTTTTGTGCAACCTTCCCCTATCTCTTTTCCTCAAAAAAACGTAAACTGTTACTGTAAAACAAATTATAGGGGGAAATCCTAATGGTAGAAATGCAATTAAATCATATTCACAAAAAATATGACAATGCGGAAAACTATTCCGTAACAGACTTTAACTTACACATCAAAGACCGCGAGTTCATCGTATTCGTAGGCCCTTCAGGATGCGGTAAATCAACAACTCTTCGTATGATCGCTGGTCTTGAAGATATTTCTGAAGGAGAATTAAAAATTGGCGACGTTGTAATGAACGACGTAGCTCCAAAAGATCGTGATATCGCGATGGTATTCCAAAACTATGCCCTATATCCTCATATGAGCGTATATGACAACATGGCATTCGGTTTGAAATTACGTAAATACGACAAAGCTGAAATTGACAAACGTGTTAAAAACGCAGCAGAAATCTTAGGCTTAGCTCAATACTTAGAACGTAAACCAGCTGCTTTATCTGGTGGTCAACGTCAACGTGTGGCTTTAGGACGTGCGATCGTTCGTGATGCGAAAGTATTCTTAATGGACGAACCTCTTTCTAACTTAGATGCTAAATTACGTGTTGCGATGCGTGCTGAAATTGCGAAATTACACCGTCGTTTAGAAACAACAACAATTTACGTAACTCACGACCAAACAGAAGCGATGACAATGGCTGACCGTATCGTTATCATGAAAGATGGTTTCGTACAACAAATCGGTACTCCACAAGAAGTGTACAACACTCCTAACAACGTATTCGTAGCTGGATTCATCGGATCACCAGCAATGAACTTCTTCAATGTAACATTACAAGATGGCGTGATTTCAAATGGTAAAGGTTTATCATTACAATTACCTGAAGCGAAGAGAAAACTTCTTGAAGACAAAGGTTACAACGGAAAAGATTTAATCTTCGGTATCCGTCCAGAAGATATCAAAGGTGCTCAAATCGCTATCGATACTTATCCAGCAGCAACAGTGAAATCAGAAGTTGTTGTATCAGAATTACTTGGTGCAGAAACAATGCTTTACACTCGTGTTGACGATACTGAATTCGTATCTAAAGTGGATGCACGTGACTTCCACAACCCAGGCGAAACAGTTGAATTAGCATTCGACTTAAACAAATCTCACTTCTTCGACAAAGAAACTGAGGAAGTTATTCGCTAAGAATAAACTACAGAAACTACAAAAGCTGACAGCTCAAATGAGCCGTCAGCTTTTTTCTTTTACAAATTTATTCGTCTACTTCTTGAAACTCACATTCAAAGCGATATTCAAAGAACTTCTCGATCACTGCTTTCAGTTGATCCGGACTGAGTTTTCGAATGATTGTATCAAAATCAATTGCTTCTAATTCATCTTCAGTCAGCTTTTGATAAGGCGGTAAATCTGAATACTGTCTTAATTCGTCATAAACAATGAAGTCTCCATCGATAAAAGATTCGATGAGTCCACGTCTTTGAAGAAGGTAAAACAACTCTGGATAACTATCCGCCGTAAAACTATACACCGTCTTATCAGAATAAATACCACAGCAGTGTGTTTGATTGAGATTTAATTTTACTTTTCTCATCTTAGTTTAGCCTCCATTACTCTATAAAAACCTATCTAAATAAGAAGCTACGGAACATTCACGGAACAAAACTTGCCGTAACCTCGATATAGCCACAAAAAGATAAGGAGAAGAGGAGATTTGAACTCCCGCGCCGCTTTCACGACCTATCGCATTTCGAGTGCGACCCCTTCAGCCTCTTGGGTACTTCTCCATGGTTCTAGTATAGTACGGAGATATTCTTCAATCAATC
>URWJ01000103.1 GCA_900551535.1 uncultured Granulicatella sp.
TTAATGCGGATACGGCTTTGAATATTCCTGATTTTAGAAGTTCGGAAAAAACATTCCAACTATTGACTCAAGTATCAGGGCGTGCGGGGCGTGGGGATAAACCAGGTGAGGTATTTATCCAAACTTATAACCCAACTCACTACGCGATTCAATTAGCGCAAGGTCATCAGTATGAACGATTCTTTGAAACGGAAATGCGGATGCGTCATATGGCCAACTATCCACCGTACTTCTTTACAACGATGATTACATTCTCGAGTGAAGAAGAAGGAGTGGCGTTGAAGAAAGCCATCGAAGTGCATAAGGCGTTGAAGGCGAATGTGTCGCCGAATGCAGTGGTGTTAGGACCGACTGCTAAATCGATTGCGCGAATGAATAATCGTTATTATTTCCAAATTATTGTGAAGTACAAAAACGAACCGCAACTGCAAGAGTTCTTAGAACAATTGATGATGGAAACACAAGAAGTTGGTTCGAAGAAATTACTTATGACGATTGATATGGAACCACAACATTTCTTATAGAGGTGAAAAATGAAGAAAGTTATTTTTATGGGAACGCCTGAGTTTTCAACAGGTGTTTTGAAACGATTAATTGAAGATGAAACAGTTGAAGTCATTGCCGTTGTCACACAACCAGACCGTGCAGTTGGACGTAAGAAGGTGATTACACCAACTCCTGTAAAGGTAGTGGCATTGGAACATGATATTCCTGTTTATCAACCAGAAAAATTAAGTGGATCACAGGAATTGGAAGAATTAATGCAACTAGACGCAGATTTAATTGTAACAGCTGCCTATGGTCAATTCTTGCCAACGAAGTTTTTAAACTTCCCTCGTTTTGGTGCGGTGAACGTTCATGCGTCATTACTACCAAAATATCGTGGTGGAGCTCCAATCCATTATGCAATTATGAACGGGGACAAAGAAACTGGCGTAACAATTATGCGAATGGTTGCAAAAATGGATGCGGGTGCGATTATTTCACAACGCGCCATTCCAATTACTGGCGAAGACGATGTGGCTAGTATGTTTGAAAAACTAAGCGTCGTTGGAGCGGATTTATTAATCGAAACATTACCAGCGTTATTTGCTGGAACAATTACTGAAGTTGAACAAGATGAAGCGCTTGTATCGTTCTCTCCAAATATTTCAAGAGAGCAAGAGCAAATTGACTGGAATAAAACAGCGACGGAAGTGGATTGTTTCGTACGTGGCTTACGTCCATGGCCAACTTCATTTACGATTTTAAATGGAAACCGTGTGAAGATGTGGGGAGTAGCTTTAACGGATAAACAAACTACTAAAGCACCAGGTAGCTTATTTGTAGAAGGCGGACGTCTATATGTGGCTTGTGGTGGCGGAACGGTTCTTGAGATTACACGTCTTCAACCAGCAGGAAAAGCTCAAATGGATGCGAAGGCATTTATGAATGGATTTTCAGAATGGTTGAAGAATGATGCGATTTTTGAGGGGTTAAACCATGAGTAATGTACGTGACATTTGCGTAGAATTATTAACGAATGTAGAAAAGAATCAAGCATACTCGACAGTTGCATTTCAAAACGTGTTACAAAAGCACAAACTGGATGCAAGAGACAGAGGTTTGTTAACGGAATTATTCTATGGAACGATTCAGCGTAAACTGACATTAGACTTCTATTTAAAACCATTTATCGAGAAACAAAAGAAAATGGAATTATGGGTGCTAAGTCTCCTACGAATGACTGTATACCAAATGGTGTATTTAGACCGAGTACCTGATCACGCAGCTATTTTTGAAGCCGTTCAAATTGCGAAGAAACGTGGTCATCAAGGGATTGCGAAATTCGTCAACGGTGTTCTTCGAAATGTTCAACGTGCTGGATTCGATGGAGTTTCTTCTATTAAAGATGAACGTGAACGTTTGAGTGTTGAATATAGTATGCCACGTTGGATTGTGGATTTATTATTTGAACAATATGGGGAAGAGGCTAGAGAAATTTTCCCAAGTTTAAATATTGCGCCCCACCTAAGTGCGCGTATTCAAAATCCGAATATGTCAATTGAAGAAGTACAAACTCTTCTGAAAGAAGAAGGCGTATCAGTTCAGCCAAGTAAGTTGTCTCCTCGTGCAGTGATTGTTGAAGAAGGAGATTTACTAGGGTCGAAAGCCTTCAAAGATGGAATGGTTACCGTTCAAGATGAATCTTCTTCATTAGTGGCCCAAGTAGGAAAACTTCAACATGGAGATAAGGTACTTGATACTTGTGCTGCTCCTGGAGGAAAAACCACTCATTTTGCAAGTTACTTAGTGTCTGAAGTGGGCGGACTTGTAGAAGCGTTGGATTTACATGAGAATAAATTACGTAAAATCCATCAAAATGCTAAACGCCTAGGAGTAGAAGACAGAATTCATACACATGCTCTTGATGCTAGAAAAGCGGGAGAGCTCTTTAAAAATGAAAGTTTTGACGCGGTATTTGTAGATGCACCATGCTCTGGATTGGGCTTGATGCGTCGTAAACCAGATATAAAATACACAAAAAATAGTGAAGATTTAACAAAATTAACAAAAATACAGTTGGAAATTTTGTCTGCAATTGCTACAATGGTAAAGAAAGGTGGAAAACTCATCTATTCAACTTGTACAATTAACAAGGGTGAAAATGAAGAAGTAGTCCATAACTTTTTACGAGAACATCCGGAATTCGAATTACAACCAATCGAAGAGTTTGGTTGTACAAAGGAAAATCCGATGCTTACGATTTTACCGCATGAATATCATACAGATGGATTTTTCATCGCGAGAATGGTAAGGAAATAAATTCGCAACAGGAGGAAAAATATGGAGATAGCCATCAAAAGTGACGTCGGACAAAGACGTACTTTAAATGAAGATGCTGCCGGATATTTTTTGAATACTCAAAACGTGCCGATGATTGTTGTGTGTGACGGAATCGGCGGGCATAATGCTGGGGATGTAGCAAGTGCTATGGCATTATCGCATTTGGGAAAACGTTGGGAAGAAGAAAGTATTACGGATACAGAAGCCGCTTATCAATGGCTCGTTAAAAATATTCAGGCCGAAAATGATCGTATTTTCCAAAAAGCGAATCAATATCGTGAGCTAGATGGAATGGGAACAACAATTGTGCTTGCCGTAGTTATCGGTTCTGAATTATTAATTGCAAACGTTGGTGATAGCCGTGCTTATTTGTATCGCAATTATCAAATTAAACAATTAACAGAAGATCATACACTCGTACATGAACTGTTAAAATCTGGAGAAATCTCGGAAGAGGAAGCAAAAAGCCACCCTCAAAGAAATATTGTAACGCAGTCCTTAGGGATTACGCTTAATGTCCAGATTGATTTTGTAAGAGTGAGCCTTAAAAACGGAGACACGATTTTCCTATGTACCGATGGGTTATCGAATATGGTTGAAGATCAATATATTAAAGAAATTCTAGGGAATTATTCAGATGTAACAACGCAAGCGAATAAAGCGGTCGATGCTGCAAATGAAGCGGGCGGTCGCGATAACATTACAGTTGCGATTGCAAAATATACTGCCAGGGAGGAGGTAGAAGAATGATTGCACCAGGAAAAACAGTTGGTGGTCGCTATAAAATCAAGTCTCATATCGGGACAGGTGGAATGGCCACTGTATATTTAGCACAAGATTTAATTCTAGAAAGACCCGTGGCAGTAAAAGTGTTGCGCTTAGACTTCCATACAAATGAAGCTGCGATGAGACGTTTCCAACGAGAAGCGCAATCAGCAACACAATTAGTCCATCCAAATATTGTAAGTGTGTATGATGTTGGAGAAGAAGACGGAACAAATTACATTGTAATGGAATACGTTGAAGGAACGGATTTGAAAGAGTACATTCGCGAAAGAGGACCTCTTCCACCACGCGAAGCTGTTCGTATTATGACACAAATCGTTTCAGCGATTGAACTCGCTCACCAAAATCGAATCATTCACCGCGATATTAAACCGCAAAACATCTTAATTGATAGAGAAGGTAATGTGAAGATTACAGACTTTGGGATTGCAATTGCACTTTCTGAAACGTCATTAACACAAACGAATACATTGCTTGGTTCTGTTCATTATTTATCTCCTGAACAGGCAAGAGGTGGAATGGCAACAATCCGCAGTGATATTTATGCACTCGGTATCGTATTGTATGAGTTATTAGTCGGTGAAGTTCCTTTTGAAGGAGAATCAGCAGTTTCAATCGCGTTGAAACATTTCCAAGAGCCGCTTCCTCGTATTTCACAGATGTTACCAACTGTGCCACAAAGCTTAGAAAATGTGGTGCTAAAGGCGACGGCGAAAGAACCTCTTGATCGTTACAGCAGTTGCTATGAAATGTTGGAAGATTTACAAACGTGCTTAAATCCAGAACGTTTACACGAGCCAATGTTTAAACCGACTGCTTTCAGTCAGGAAACAAAGGTGTTACAACCAATTGCGACGGGGCAAATCCCTCGTAAGATACCAGCAACAAGTAAGGAAGTTCCTGAAATTCAATTTGACGAAGAAAAGAAAGCTGTTCAAGAGGAGCCAAAAAAGAAGAAGAAAAAGAAATGGCCATGGATCTTATTGCTACTATTTATCATCATTAGTGCAGGAACTATCTATGCATTTATTCAAACTTCTCCAAAAGACGTAAAAGTTCCAGATGTAACGAACCTTACTGAAGCAGATGCCAAAGTAAAACTAGCGGATGCGAACCTCGAAGTGTCAGATGTACAGCAAGTGAAGTCTGACACGGTTGAAGCAGGAAAAGTCGTAGAGACGAACCCTAAAGCAGGAAGTTCTGTAAAAGAAAAATCTAAAGTTGTATTAAAAGTAAGTGCTGGTAAAGATACCGTTACTGTAGGTGACTATACAGGTAAGACTTTCGATGAAGCAAAAGCAGCTTTGCAAAAACTAGGAATTGCAGTAGAGAAGAAAGAAAGTTATTCGGATACTGTAGAGTCTGGTAAGGTAATGGAACAAAGTGTTGCTAAAGGTGAAAAAGTAGTCGCTAAAGATACAAAAATGGTTTTAACCGTATCTAAAGGAAAAGAACCAGTAACGTTAATCAACTTAAAAGGTTATTCACGTTCAGGCGTTGAAGACTACGCGAAAGAACATGGCTTGAAGTTACAAATTTCAGAAGAAAATAGTAATGAAACAGCAGATACTGTTATTAAACAATCACCAGCAGAAGGCACAGCTCTTAAAAAAGGTGATACATTAACAGTTGTCATCTCAAAAGGAAAAGGAGAACGAGTAGTATCTCGCCAATTCACGATTCCTTATGAAGCGAAGAAGACAAACGGTAATAATGCTAACTCAGGATCAAACGCCCAAGAAGCAAAACAAAATACAGTTGAAATCTTTATTCAAGATGCAAACAACAATATTAATACTGCATATCGTACCTTCAAGATTTCTGAGAACACAAGTGTAACAATCGATTTTACATTTAATAATCAAGTTCAAAGTGGTAAATACATCATTAAAAGAGATGGTGTAGCAATCGATACAGGAGTCGTACAATAGAGTATATATGAGAGTCTAGGTTCATGTAACCTAGGCTCTTTTTTGAATTTTTATAGAATAATAAAATATCTAAAATTTTCTTAGTCATTTCAGTTGAAATTGGTAATCAGTTATGATAAATTAATATCACTGTTGAGCGAACGTTCGCTTATAAAACA
>URWJ01000104.1 GCA_900551535.1 uncultured Granulicatella sp.
GACTTACAAGAAGAAAAAGACCTTCTTCGCAAGTTACAGCTTTCTGCGGAAGTTACTTATAACGAATTACAAAAAGAACAAGCCAAAAATGGATTGGTGAATGGTCAACATGTATTCGTGCTTCAAGGGTGGTTAACTACAAAAGCAGTCGATGACGTTGAAGTTCAACTCAAAGAAAAGTTAGGAGAAGGCGAATATGTCTTCTTACCACTAGAGATTGCTGAAGAAGAATACGAAGAAGTGCCAACGGTTTTAGAAAACAATGCCTTCTTACAACCATTTGAAAATCTAACAGAAATGTATGGATTACCAAAATACGGAGAATTAGACCCAACGCCTTATACAGCACCATTCTATCTCGTCTTCTTCGGGATGATGGCAGCGGACTTAGGATACGGAGCGCTTCTCTGGTTGGGAACATTCATCATGTTGAAGTTCTTCCATTTTGATAAAGGAATGAATCGCAACTTGAAGTTCTTCCACTTACTAAGCTACCCAGTAATGATCTGGGGGATTATTTTTGGATCAGCATTCGGTGCGGATTTACCATTCCAGCCACTATCACTTTCAAAAGACCTTATTACGATTATGATCTTATCGATTATCTTCGGGGTTATTCAAATTATGGTCGGCTTATCACTTGGGGCTTACTCAAATCTAAAGAAAAAAGCTTATGTTGATGCCTATACGAGTCATCTAGGATGGTTAGCGATTATTACGGGAATCATTCTTTATGTCTTAGGCTCAATGGTACTCAATATTTCTTGGATTGCGACAATCGGTTCATCGATTGCGATTATCGCAGCCGTTGCGATTGTAGTCGTAACTGTCCTATCGAGCGAAAACAAGTGGGGCGGTTTAGCGAGCGGTCTATATAACTTGTACGGAATTAGTGGATACGTAGCAGACGTTGTGAGTTACACACGTTTAATGGCGCTAGCTGTATCAGGGGGAAGTATCGCGAGTGCGTTCAATATGTTGGTAGGATTCCTTCCACCAATTGCACGTTTCACAGCAGGTATCTTCTTAATCGTAGCCTTACAAGGGTTGAATATTTTCCTTTCATTCCTTGGAGCTTACGTTCACGGCTTACGTCTACAGTTCGTTGAATTCTTTGGTAAATTCTACGACGGCGGCGGACACGCATTAAAACCGTTCAAAACATATGAAAAATACGTTGATATTAAACAACAGAAATCAGAATAAATGGAGGAAATATAATTATGACAAACTGGTTAACATTTTTCGCTGAAAATGGTGGAGGGCAAATCTTTGCTGCTCTAGGGATGGCAATTGCCATTATCTTCTCAGGGATTGGATCATCAAAAGGGGTAGGGATTGCCGGTGAAGCAGCAGCTGCCTTAATTAAAGAACAACCTGAAAAATTCGTTCAAGCATTAATCTTACAACTATTACCTGGTACACAAGGGATCTACGGATTCATCGTTGCCTTCTTCATCATGATTAACATGTCAGCTTCAATGACTTTAGCAGCTGGTTTATACTTATTCATGGCAGCTTTACCAATCGCATTCACTGGTTTATTCTCAGGGATTGCCCAAGGTAAAGTAGCAGCAGCAGGTGTACAAATCTTAGCGAAAAAACCTGAAGAATCTACTAAAGGGATTATCTTTGCCGCAATGGTTGAAACTTACGCAATCTTAGGATTACTTGCTTCTATCTTAATTATCATTAACAAAGGTTAAGAGGAGGGGTATTCTTGAAAGATTTAGAGCAACTAAAACAACTTATTCTAGCGGATTTAGAAAAAGAATCAAAGCAGCGAATTGAGGTTGCTACTAAAGAACAAGAAGAACGCATCAATCAAATGAATGCACAATATTCGCAACAAGAAATGGCGAAGAAAACTGCATTAAAACAAGAAGCAAAATCACAATACGAAAAAGAGCAACAGACTATTTTGAACGCAAGTAAAAAAGAAGTCTTGCGCGTCAAACGTGAACTTCTTGAAAGTGTATTTGAGGACGTTCTACAAGTAATGTCTACCTGGAGTGGGGAAACATTACGTCTCTTTATCGAGTCAGCTATTCGCAAATTACCAAAACAACAACAAACAACTCTTACTTTTGGAGAAGACACTGTTTCTCGTTTGAGCGATGAAGATAAACATGCATTAACTTCGCAATTTACCTTCGTTCACATCGACGCAGCGACTCTTCCAAAGAAAGCAGGATTTGTGTTGAAACAAGAAGGTATCGAATATAACTATTTATTCGAAGCATTAATTGAAGATTTAAAAGAAGAATATTCACCTATCTTAGCTAGAAAAGCATTCATTGGGTAAGGAGGGATGGAATGAATGATTTAGCCTATTCAGGAGTGAATACGACCGTTCGTATTCTTGAACAGCAATTACTGTCCAAGGAACAATTGAATGGGATTCTCGTATCTAAATCCTTACAACAAGCATTAGAAGCCTTGCAAAAGACAAGTTATGAGGTAGATGTACAAGAAGTTCTCGAATCAAGACAGTTCGACCCAGTCCTAGATGCCCATTTGAAACGCAACTATGATGAGGTATTAGAACTCATTCCGGATGCATCACTCCTTGATGTATTCTCGATTCGTTACACTTACCATAATTTAAAAGTTCTTCTAAAATCGAAGTTCTCTGGAAAAGACTTAAAACATTTATGTGTTCCGTTAGGACGTTATTCCTTCGAAACCTTAAATCAATTAGTCGAAACTCAAGATTCACTTGATGTACCAGATATCATGATTGAAGGGGTTCGTGAAGCGTATGCCGATTTTGAAAACTTTGGTCGCCTAGAAGCTGCCGATGTATTTATGGATCGCTACTATTTCAAACATCTTCGACTCATCGACCGTACAATGAATCAAGAGGTCATCCATCAAATCGTGAACATTATGATTGATATGGAAAACATCACAACGTTAATTCGTGCCACAAAGCAAAAACAATCACGCTCATTCTTAATTGGGGTATTGTCTAGCGAAGGTACTGTAGATAAGACGTTATTAATCGACGAAGTGCTTGAAAAGGGCACAGAGGCTCTTGTTGACCTTTATCGTCATGTTCCATACTATGACAAGTTTGTTGCGATTTTAGAACAGGAAGAACATCCAGTCTTTGCATTGGAATTATTAAAAGAAGAATTGATTCATCAGATTCTAGAAGAAGCGACTTTTGAACCATTTGGACCGCTGCCAAGTCTAGCGTATATTCATGCGCTTGAGATGGAAGTTAAAAACCTCCGTCTATTACTTGTAGGTGTGGACAATGAGTTTACAGAAGAACAATTAAGAGAAAGGATGCGACCAGTTTATGTCTCATAAAATTGCCGTAGTTGGCGACAAAGATTCCATCCTTCCTTTTAAAATTTTAGGATTTAACGTGTTCCCTTGCCACGAAGCGCAAACGGCACGCAAGATGATTGATGAACTTGCTGAAGATGAAGTCGGCATCATTTATGTAACGGAAGCTATTGCTAGTCAAATTCCGGAAACGATTCGTCGTTATGATGCGGAAATTTCACCAGCCATCATCCTCATTCCGAACCATAAAGGGTCTTTAGGAATTGGAAAATCAAGAATTCAAGAAAATGTAGAAAAAGCGGTTGGACAAAATATCTTATAACCAACCAATACACGAAACTAAGGGAGGTACCTCAGTGAAGATCGGAAGAATCGTAAAAGTATCAGGTCCTCTTGTGACTGCTGAAGGAATGGAAGATGCGAATATTCAAGATATTTGTCGTGTAGGTCATCTAGGCCTTATCGGTGAAATCATCGAAATGCGTAAAGATATTGCATCCATTCAAGTATATGAAGAAACTTCAGGAATTGGACCAGGAGAACCCGTCGAAACAACAGGGGAAGCATTATCTGTTGAATTGGCGCCAGGGATTGTATCTCAAATGTTTGATGGGATTCAACGTCCCCTCAATAAATTTAAAGAAGTATCACAAAGTGACTTCTTAGTCCGCGGAACAAACGTGGATCCTCTTGACCGTGAAAAAGAGTGGGAATTCGTTCCTACTGCTACTGTGGGTCAAGAAGTAGAAGCCGGAGACATTATCGGTTATGTACAAGAAACTAAAGTTGTACAACATAAAATCATGGTGCCTTACGGTGTGAAAGGTAAATTAGTAAAAGTGGAAGCTGGAAACTTCAAAATCGAAGATACAGTGTACCAAATTGAAACAGAATCAGGCGTACGTGATTTCAACTTAATCCAACGTTGGCCAGTACGTCGTGGTCGTCCATATAAAGTAAAGAAAAACACTGAAGTTCCAATGTTAACAGGACAACGTGTTATCGATACTTTCTTCCCAGTAACAAAAGGGGGAGCAGCAGCTGTACCAGGACCATTCGGAGCTGGTAAAACAGTGGTGCAACACCAAATTGCAAAATGGGCGGACGTGGATATCGTAGTATACGTAGGTTGTGGGGAACGTGGAAACGAAATGACAGACGTATTGAACGAGTTCCCAGAATTGATTGACCCAACAACAGGTGAATCAATCATGGAACGTACCATCTTAATCGCCAACACTTCGAACATGCCGGTAGCGGCTCGTGAAGCGTCTATTTACACAGGTATCACAATTGCGGAATACTTCCGTGATATGGGATATAACGTAGCCATCATGGCGGACTCAACATCACGTTGGGCAGAAGCGCTTCGTGAAATGTCTGGACGTTTAGAAGAAATGCCAGGGGACGAAGGTTACCCAGCATACTTAGGAAGCCGTATCGCAGAATACTACGAACGTGCAGGACGTGTTGAAACATTAGGTAGCGATGGCCGTGAAGGTACAATTACAGCAATCGGTGCCGTATCACCTCCAGGGGGAGATACATCAGAACCAGTAACACAAAATACATTACGTGTAGCGAAAGTATTCTGGGGATTAGATGCAACATTGGCGCAAAAACGTCACTTCCCATCTATGAACTGGTTAACATCTTACTCATTGTATGATCCAGAAGTTGGTAAATACATGGACGAAAACGTGCATGCAAACTGGTCTGAATTCGTTCAACATGCAATGAACACATTACAAGAAGAAGCAAGCTTAGAAGAAATCGTTCGTTTAGTTGGTCTTGAATCATTATCTGAACGTGACCGCCTAACGATGATGACTGCCAAAATGCTTCGTGAAGACTTCTTACAACAAAATGCGTTTGACGATGTCGATACATTCTCATCTCGTGAGAAACAATATCGCATGTTAGAACTCATCTTGACATTTGAAAAAGAAGCGCGTCGTGCGATGAAACTTGGTTCATACTATGCTGAAATCATCGACGGAACAGAAGATGTGCGTGACCGTATCGCACGTTCAAAATATATTCCAGAATCTGAAATTGCTCGTTTCGATGAAATCAGAGAGCAAATTAAAACAGATATCGAAAAAACAATTCAACATGGAGGGATGACACATGCTTAAAGAGTATCGTACGATTAGTGAAGTTGTTGGCCCTTTAATGATGGTTGAACAAGTCGAAGGCGTTAAATATGATGAGTTGGTTGAAATCCAATTACAAAATGGTGAATTACGTCATGGACAAGTACT
>URWJ01000105.1 GCA_900551535.1 uncultured Granulicatella sp.
CAGGACAACTTCTTAACGAAGCACAAGCCATTCTTCGTGATGAACTTGAAGAACTTTTGGCAGATTCAGAAGAAGTTTTAAACGAACGTGTACTACGTAATAAAATTACGGATGTGTTAGGTCCGTTCCTATTTAAGAAAACAGAACGTCATCCAATGATTCTTCCAGTAATTTTAGGAGTTACTGAATCAGATGCTATAGAATAAATAAATTAAGAGGTGTACCATAATTGCGGTACACCTCTGTTAGTTTATCAAATTCTTCACTAGATTTAAGCCCTTTCCCATGAAAATAATAGAGATTTCACAAAAATTGCAAACAAAAAAGAAGCAATCCCTAAGGACTGCTTCTGTTATTCATTCTTAATCTAAGAAATCTTTTAATTGTTTAGAACGGCTCGGATGGCGTAATTTACGTAATGCTTTCGCTTCAATTTGACGAATACGTTCACGAGTAACCCCAAATACTTGCCCTACTTGTTCTAACGTACGGATTTCACCGTTTTTATCAAGACCAAAACGTAGGCGAAGTACGTTTTCTTCACGGTCTGTTAATTGTTCAAGAACTTCATCGAGTTGTTCTTTCAACAATGCGTATGCTGTATGATCAGCTGGACTTGTTGCGTTGTCGTCTTCGATGAAATCACCTAAATGTGAATCGTCCTCTTCCCCAATTGGAGTTTCAAGAGATACTGGTTCTTGAGCGATTTTTAGAATTTCACGAACTTTTTCAGTTGGTAAATCCATTTCTGCACCGATTTCTTCCGGTGTAGGTTCGCGTCCTAAATCTTGTAATAGTTGTCTTTGAACACGTACTAATTTGTTGATTGTTTCAACCATATGAACTGGAATACGAATTGTACGCGCTTGGTCCGCAATGGCACGAGTGATTGCTTGACGAATCCACCATGTGGCATAAGTAGAGAATTTGAATCCTTTTGTATGGTCAAATTTCTCAACAGCTTTCATTAAGCCCATGTTTCCTTCTTGAATTAAATCCAAGAATTGCATTCCACGCCCTACATAACGTTTTGCAATTGATACTACTAAACGAAGGTTGGCTTCCGCTAACTCTTGTTTGGCTTCTGTATCGCCTTCTTGAATACGGAGCGCTAAAGCAACTTCTTCATCCGCACTAAGAAGTGGAACTCGTCCGATTTCTTTTAAATACATACGAACGGAGTCATTAATCTTCGTATTTGAAGATAAGGCAGTATCATCTTCAACAACAGCTGTCTCAGATTCGCGTTGGCTTTCTGAAGACAATTGTTGGCTTGTTGGTTCACCGTTAGCATCTACAACACTAACTCCTGCATCCTCAAACTTTTGAATTAATTTATCCATTCCTTCCGCATCCAACTCAAATGGGATTGCGATTTGTGCAGATAAATCATCGTATAAAATTTGACCGAATAATTTTCGTTCTGCGAGAAGCGTTGAAGTTGCTTCGTTCAGTGTTTGACCTTTTTCATTCTTTTGAACTGTCATTCACCATTCCTCCATTCTATCTTTTCCTTAATTGTCGTTGAATCTCCATGATTTCGACCATCAATTTCTTTCTGGCTTCATCATCGTTCACAAGAGCAGCTCGATTCAACTCTTCCTTTTTTTGTGCTAACTGCTCTTTCAGAGTATTCTTTTGTGAAAGTACATATACTAAATCTTGAATCTCTTGTTCCGTACATTCTGGAGGAAACTGACCTAGTTCGATTTCAGATACCAGATTTCTGTTCATTAAATCTTTATCGTTTAAAAACAACATAAATTCTTGAACATCAAATTCCTCTTCTTCATTTCTAAACGCCTGAATATGTAAATATAATTGCTCATATAATGCGTCTGGAAAAGAGAATTCTGGATTAATACGATTCAGATATGTCCAAGCTTCATTATGATGCATCAAGCGATAGATTAGATGCCTTTGAATAGCTTCGTTTTTAATAAACGGCCTGTTCATTACGGGTACTTGTTGCGTTTCCACACTTGGTATAGGCGGTGCTTGGAAATTCTGCGAAGTTTGAACTTGCTTTTGCTTCACTTGATTTTGAATCGTTGTGTAATCAAGATTAAATTCATCCGCAAGAGACTTCATCGCAAGATTCTTTTCCACATCATTTGTGAGTTTCGCTAGTTCAATAATCATCTCTTCGATATACTGAATCTTTTGACTCTCAACTTGTAACTGATATTTCTTAGAAAGGAATCTCTTTTTAAATTGATAGATGGTTTCTTGCCCGTGTTCAACTAAATCGATAAACGCCTGGGGACCACGTTGCTTAATAAACTCATCTGGATCTAGACCATTATCAAATGGAATAATCCCGATACTAAAAGCATTCGTGGATTGAATCATTTCAATTGCACGGTTAGTAGCTTCCAGACCTGCTCTATCACCATCATAAGCAATCAAAATCGTATCCGTCACATGACGAAGCTTTTGAATTTGCTCTGGTGTAAGAGATGTCCCCATTGAGGCAACCCCTAGTTGAACTCCCGCTTGCCAAGCAGAAATAACATCCATATATCCTTCAAAAAGGATAACTTTATTTTCTTTACGAATATTCTTCTTTGCTAAATCAAAGTTAAATAAGAAATTTCTTTTCGCAAAGAGCGGTGTTTCAGGACTATTTAAATATTTAGCCTGGGAAGCAAACTCATCTGAATACCCTGGCAACACACGTCCAGAGAACCCGACGATTTGTCCATGTTCATTACGAAGAGGAATCATAATCCGCTGATTAAAACGATCAAAGAATCCTGATTGACTTTCAACGAATAGACCTGTCGCTTCCATTTCTTGTTCTGTTAGCTCTAAATCTTGTAAGAGCTGTGTCAGCTGCGTGCGGTCTTTTAACGAGAACCCAAATCCAAATTCTTTTAACGTATCAATCGTATAGCCACGATCCGTTAAGTAATGAAGTGCTTCTTGTCCACCTTTTGTATTAAATAGGACGTGCGAGTAAAACTCACTCGCTTTTTCATGTGCCGCAAACAATTTTCTCTCTTTTTGAGGAATTGCTTGTTGGCTAGAAGGGATTTCTACATCGAGAGGAATATGCGCAAGTTCTGCTACCCTAACAACCGATTCTGGAAAAGATAAACTTTCCAATTCCTGCATGAAGTTAAAAACATTTCCTCCGCGTCCACAACTAAAACAGTGAAATAACTGTTTTTCTTCTGTGACGGTAAATGAAGGTGTTCTTTCATCATGAAAAGGACAACGGCCAAAAAGGCTCTTTCCTTGCTTTCTCAATTGGACAAACTGCCCTACAATATCGAGAATATTCACTTGCGATTGTATACTTTGAATCGTTTCTTTTGATAATCGTTGACTCATAAAAAAACTCCCTCCATACACTACGCCTAATGATACAGCATATAATATATCACAATTCGCGATTTAATGCAATGGAGCAAGCTTTTTTTCTGCTCAAACAAAACAAGTGATACCGTATACGGTATCACTTGTTTTTTAATCGGCAATAAATTCTTCAATCCACGCCCAAGCTTTCTCTACTCCTTCACCTGTTTCAGATGAGAATGTTAAGAATAAGTCTTCTGGTGGTTTTCCAAATGCTTTTCGAATCACGCTAACATGTTTATTCCATTTTCCACGAGGAATCTTATCACATTTCGTCATCACAATTCGATATGGGATATTGTAATACTCTAAAAATTCACGCATTTGAACGTCTTCTTGACTTGGTTCATGTCTAAAGTCCACTAAGATAAGTACTAAACGAAGAGGTTCTCGAGTCGTAATATACTCCTCAATCATCTTCCCCCATTTTTCACGTTCCTTCTTAGACACTTTAGCATATCCATATCCTGGTACATCCACGAAATAGAACTGTTCATTAATATGATAGAAGTTCAATGTTTGTGTTTTACCCGGTTTACTTGAAGTACGTGCTAAGCTTTTACGTTGAATCAACTTATTAATAAAAGAAGATTTTCCAACGTTAGAACGACCAGATAATGCAATTTCTGGAAGGTTTCCAGAAGGATATTGTGCTGGTCCTACAGCACTAATTGTAAATTCGGCTTTATTAACCTTCATTTTCTAATCCTTTCTGAGTTGGCAACTTCACGAAGAATAGCAATACTGAACCAATTACGAACAAGATAATTAATGAGAAGACACCATCTAATGAATTACCTGTCATTTGAGCTGTAATCCCTAATAATGTTGTTCCTAAGATTGATGAGAATTTACCAAAAATATTATAGAATCCAAAGAATTCATTCGCTCTATTGGCCGGGATTAATTGGCCAAATAATGAACGGCTGAGTGATTGTACCCCACCTTGAGCTGTACCAATAAGAATTGCTAAGATAAGGAAATCTGTGTATGAATTTAACCATAACGCCATCACACAAATTAAAATATACGTACCAATTCCAAGAAATAATGTTTTCTTGTTACCAAAGCGTTTTGATAAGTATCCATAAAGTAAACTAAATGGAAACGCCACGATTTGAACAATTAATAAGATAACAATCAAGCTATTGCTATCGAGTCCCATATCCGAACCGATTGCTGTCGCCATTTTAATGATAGTTCCTACTCCATCAATATAGAAGAAGTAAGCGAGTAAGAATAAGAACACTTGCTTATGTTCTCCAATACGTTTAATGGTTCCCCATAAACGAATAAAGCTATCTTTAACTGGATTTTTTGGTTTCTCGATAAATGATTTTTGACTCACATATAACCAATATGGAACGGTGAAGATAAACCACCATGCGGCTGTTATAAAGAATCCAATCATAACGATCGCATTTGAATTTAATCCACTGAATTGCATAATCATCATAAATAATACAAATGGAAATACACTTCGAATATAGCCATATCCATAGCCCGCTGCGGAAATTCTATCCATACGATCATAAGTTGTGACATCCATAATCGAACTGTCATAGAAAATGTTTGAAGCTGAATATCCAATAGCCGATAAGGTATACAATGCTAGTAATAAAATCCATTGATCTGTTTCTGCAAACATCATTCCAATAACTGAGAATACACCTAGTAATGTACTCCAAGTAAACATCGGATTTCGATAGCCTTTATAATCCGCTAAAGCTCCAAGAACAGGCGCCATAATAGAAACGGCAAATGTCGCAATCGAGTTTGCATAACCTAAAAACGCAGTTGAATCAGCCGCACTAAGGCCAGCGTTTGATGATACCGTCTTAAAATATAACGGGAAAATGGCGGTTGTAATCATTAAAGAATAAACCGAATTAGCCCAGTCTTGCATAATCCAAGCAAATTCTTCTTTTGTATAATGTTTCGCTATTAAGGATTTCAATCCTTTCATATTGTTGTCTCCTTAAATTCATGTAATAAATCTAAATAAAAAATAGAAT